>JAAYXG010000556.1 GCA_012516015.1 Lysobacteraceae bacterium
GAAGCGCTCGCATTGAGCTCAGCAGAGATGGAGGCGCGTAAGGTCGCCGGCGCGATTCGAACCGACCTGATTCTCTCGGGCGAGATCATGGCGATCGCTCTTGCGACGGTCGCCGAGCGTCCCCTCGCGATTCAGGCAGGCGCGCTCGTCATCGTGGCCTTGGCGCTGACGATCGCCGTGTACGGCGTCGTCGGCCTGATCGTGAAGATGGATGACATCGGCGTTCATCTCGCGGAGCGCTCGTCCGAAGTGACGAGCGCGCTCGGGCGCGGCCTCGTGAAGGCGATGCCTCACCTCTTGAAGGCGCTCAGCTTCATCGGCACGGTCGCGATGCTCTGGGTTGGCGGCGGAATCATCGTCCACGGACTCGAAGCATTCGGCTCGAGCGCGATACCCCATATTCTCGAAATGCTCTCGCACGTGACCGAGCGTATACCTGGGATCGGTGCGGTCACCGGATGGCTGACCTTCGCACTCGGTGCCGCCGTGGTCGGCTTGGTCATCGGAGGCGCGATCGTCGCGATCACGCACGCGATGATGAAGCGCAAGCATTGACGCCGACCGTCGCGGATCGAGCGTTTCCGCTTCCTCCGTACGTGAAAGTCGCGCGCTAGGCGCGAGTCCAATGGCACTTCTTGTCTTGCCACATTCAGCAAACGAACTACCCTGAGCACTCGTGTTCCGAAACTCTGGATCGAGAGCTCATGTACACACGCCGAACGTTCTTGACCTCCACCGCCCTCGCCGCAGCGACGACTTTCATCGTGGGCTGCAGCCGTTCATCCAACGATGCGGACGGCGGCGGCACTGCCGCCGCAGCCGCGTCTTCGACGTCTGCCCGAGCAATCGGCAAGCGCCGCGTCGGCCGTTCGGACATTTCCATCAGCCCGCTCGTGCTCGGCGGCAACGTGTTCGGCTGGACAGCCGATCGCGAACGCTCGTTCGAGATTCTGGATCGCTTCGTCGAAGCCGGCTTCGAGACGATCGATACCGCGGACGTCTACTCGGGTTGGATACCCGGCAATCGCGGCGGCGAATCCGAAACGATTCTCGGCGAGTGGATGGCGAGCCGCCGCAACCGCGATTCGATCGTCCTGATCACGAAGCTGGGCGGTGAGATGGACGGTCACAAGGGCCTTTCGGCCGCGAATGTGCAGCGCGCGGCGGAAGCATCGTTGAAGCGCTTGCAGACCGACTACATCGACATCTACTTCTCTCACTTCCCGGACGACGATACGCCGCACGAGGAAACGCTCGCCGCGTACCAGAAGCTGATCGATGCGGGCAAGGTACGCATCATCGGCGCATCGAACTTCGACGCGAATCAAGTGCGTGCCGCGTTGGATGCGTCCGCCGCGAACGGCCTGCCTCGCTATGAGATCCTGCAGCCGCGCTACAACTTGTACGATCGCGACGGTTTCGACGGACCGTTGCGCGATCTGGCGCTCGCCGAAGAGCTCGGCGTGATTACCTATTCCAGTCTCGCGAGCGGCTTTCTAACCGGCAAGTACCGGAGCGAAGCGGACCTGGATCAAAGCCCACGGGGCCGCGGCGTCGCCCGCTATCTCGATGAGCGCGGCATGCGGATTCTGAGCGCGCTCGATGAAGTCGCCGCGCGCCACGGGGCCGAGCCGGCGGACGTCGCATTGGCTTGGGTCATCGTCCGCGAAGGCGTGACGGCACCGATCGCAAGCGCCAGAAACGTCGAGCAGCTCGACACGCTCGTCCGCGCTCCGACGCTCGCGAGCGCGTTGACGGCCGAAGATATCCAGCTACTCGATCAGGCCAGCGCCGCGTGACGTCGCGTGACTAAACGCTCGATCCATGCGCGCTGAGTACCTTCGGCCCGTCAACCCTCGAGCGTCAAGCGATAAAGTGTCGGAATGAATTCCGACCTACATAGGGACGCCCGCGTGGCAACGGAGCATTCGCGGGCCGACCTACGGCGACGTCATCGCGCGCTCGCGATCGGCTGCTTGATCGCAGTCATGATCGTGTGGGGCAGCACGTTCGTCGTCACGAAAATCGCAGCGCGCGAGATTCCGCCGTTGACGCTCGCAGCGCTGCGCTTTCTCATCGCCGCGATCGCACTGGCACCGCTCGCGATTCGGCGGGGGATTCTCGGACGATCATCCGCACCCGTTCCCTGGCGTGCACTCATATTAATGGCGCTCACCGGCATAGCCGCCTTCGCGATTGCGTTCAACTACGCGCTTCTGTACGGATCCGCTGCGCAAGGCGCGATGCTCTATGCGTTGGTCCCGGCCGCCGTGGCCTTCTCCGCCGTATGGTTTTTGAAGGAACGGGCTTCGAAGCAACGAATCGCCGGCATCGCTTTATCGATCGTCGGTGTCGCACTGGTCGTCGTGAGCGGAGAAACCACCTTCGCGGCGCCCCACCCCCTGCTCGGGGCGGCCTGGATGCTCGGTGCAGTCGCAAGCTGGACCGCGTACACGATCCTCGTGAAGCGCGCGCAGAATCTCGACTTCGTCACGACGATCGCGGCCATCTCCGCGATCGGCGCTCTGATGCTCCTGCCGCTCGCTGCGCTCGAGCTGCTCTCGATGCCGTCGTTCTCGCCGTCGCTCTCCGCCTGGAGCGCCGCCATTTATCTCGGCGTCGCCGCCTCGGCGCTCGCGTACATCGCCTATGGGTTCGCCTTGCGCGTTCTCGATGCAACGGTCGTCGGCGTGTACACGAACCTCAATCCCATCGTGGGCGTGGCGACCGCGGTGATCTTCTTGGGCGAGACGCTCCATCGGGGGCAAGTGCTCGGCGGCCTCATCGTCTTCCTCGGCATGTGGCTCGCATCAAGAGAATCGGTCCGGGATTGACACCTCAGGGATGAGAAGGCTTCTGGCTGTCGACAACGACAGGGCTGTCGTCCGCAAATGGAACCCCCACGTCACGCATCAGCCTTTTGCTGATTCCGTGCAGCCTGCCAACTACGAAGCGATCGCACCGATTCGCTGCCCGGCAAACGTGCGCTGACTCACGCTGAAGCGAGGTCGCAAGCCCCTAAGCTTCGAGGCTGTTGCTGTCCGCCCCGAAGTGCGTCGGGCACTTGCGTATCGAAGCTCCCTTGCGTGACTAACATCGAAGAACCTGCTGCTCGCGTGCGTCGCAGTCGGAGTTGGTACGTACCGACTCTGATGACGAGTTGCGCCCTGTTCGCCTGCCTGCTTGCGTGGTGGGTAATCGGCAGCCTCGGTCCGTCCTCACCCGACAGGCAGGCCATCCCGATCGTCGACCTGCGCGAGATCACGACCGGAAGCACCGCCTCCATCGATGGAGTCGTCACGTTCGTGAATCGCGATGCGCAGAAGTTCTTCCTGCAAGACGGTACGGCCGCGCTCGCATTGCCCCTGCCCGAGGGTTCTCCGTTGCGTGTCGGCGATCGCGTCGTCGTGCGCGGCGACATCTCGCGCTCGGGCCGAGTCATCCGCGCGTCGAACGACATTCTGTTCGACAACATGTCCGTGCGCGTGCTGGGGCGCGCCGCGCTGCCGAGCGCCGAAGAAGCCGATCTTCAAGACCTGACGGCGCTCTTCGAGCATCACCTCGTGCAGACGAGCGGCATTGTCCGTTTCGTCGATACGAGCGGCCCGCAAGCGATGCTCGAGCTCAGTGCGAATCGGCCCGTCATCGTAAAGATCTTGAATCCGGACGCATTGCCGTCCGAAAAATTGTTGGATGCAAGGATCCGCGTACGCGGCGTGCTGGCGTACGAGCCCGAGCCGTCTGGCACGGCCTATACGCCGCACCTGTGGGTGACCGATGCGGCCTCGATCGAGGTCATCGAAGCACCGCGTAGCGCGATACCGCACGCCGCCTCAGTACGCGACTTGGTCACGAACCCCGTATGGATGGCGAGCGGTCGGCGCGTCGGCGTTCGCGCGCGAGTCATCGCGCACGAGGGCGAGCGCGCCTTGGTCGTGGAAAGCGGCGGACTCTCGATCGTCCTTCAAACGGATCAAGCGAGCGAGTTCGCCGTAGGCGACATCGTTCAGGCGAGCGGCTGGCCAGTGCGCGGGATCGGCGTCATCAAGCTGCATCGTGTGACGCTCGCGCGCAGCTCCGCACCTCTTCCTCAAGACGAAGCGGATCGGACTCTGCCGCCTTTCACGAGCATCGCGGACATCAGAAAGCTGCGCAATGCGGACGCCGATCAGGGCTTTCCGGTCGATATCGTCGCGACGATTACCTTCAAGCAGGACTATGCGGACGGCTTCTTCGTCCAAGATGGCGACAGCGGCATGTACGTCGATTATGCCGGACGCTCCATCGCGCACTTGCATGCAAGGCAGCGCGTGCGCATCGTCGGCATCACGCGCAGCGGCGGCTTCGCGCCCATCATCGCGCAAGCGCAAGCGACCGTGCTCGGCGAGACGACCTGGCCCGAGCCGCTACCGCTCGACACCGAGCTCGCGTCGACCGGTCTGTACGATTGCACGTGGATGGAGCTGACCGGGCGTATTCGCCGCGTTCGCCCGGAGTTCCACAACGACCTCGTCTTCGATATCGCGAGCGAGCTCGGCTTGATCAGCGTGCGCGTCGCCCGAATCCGCGATAGAGCCGCGCTCACGCCGCTCGTGGATGCGCGCGTTCGTCTGAGAGGCGTGCTCGTCAGCATCTTCACGCGGACGCAAGAGCTGCGCGGCTACGAGCTGATGTTGAACTCGATCGACGACCTCGAGGTCCTGCAGAAACCGAGCGCGGGCTCCGAAGCGCTGCGTCCGCGCCCGATCGCCGAGCTCATGCAGTTCTCGGGCGACGAGAACCGCGGACCTCGCGCGCGCGTGCAAGGCGTCGTGACCGCATTGACGCCGCAGTCGATCTACGTCGAGGACGAGAGCGGCGCGATACGTATCCAAGCCCGCGAGTCCAACGCCCAACTGGACGATCTGGTCGACGTCATCGGCTATCCGACGACGACGAAGGAAGGTCCATTGCTGGCAGACGCGGTCGTCCACGCCACGGGCGAGCGCGCACCGCGCTCGCCGCAGCAAAGCTCCGCGGAGCAAATCCTGTCGGCCGACATGGACAACCGACTTGTCGAGCTCGAGGGCCGCGTATTGAGCGTCGTTCGCGCCGGAACGCAACAAACCGTGACCCTCCAAGCAGGCACGATCGCCTTCCACGCGCAATTGAACCGACCGGAGCCGCTTCCCGAATTGCACGAGGGCAGCATCGTTCGCGTGACGGGCATCTCGATCGTCAATCGCGAGTTCAGCTATTTCCTGAACAATCTTCTCGTGCCTTCCGACTTCCGTATTCTGATGCGGGACACGGACGACGTTCACGTCTTGCGCAATCCGCCGTGGTGGAACTTGAAGCACGCCTGGCCGGTGTTGCTGCTTCTTCTGCTCTCGATCCTGCTCGCGATGCTCTGGGTTGCGGTGCTCAGACGCCGCGTCCATGCGCAAACGATCGAGCTGCAGCGTGCTCGCGAGGCGGCGGAAGCCGCGAGCCGCGCGAAAAGCGAATTCCTCGCGAACATGAGCCACGAGATTCGCACGCCGCTCAACGGAATCATCGGCACGACGTCGCTGTGTCTGGAAACCAAGCTGGATAAGGAGCAACGCGAATATCTGGAGACCGCGAAGGTATCCGCCGACGGGCTGCTCACGATCATCAACGACATCCTGGACTTCTCGAAAATCGAGGCAGGCAAGCTCGATCTCGAAGCGACGCAGTTCGACGTGCGGGAGCTGTTCGATCAGACCGTGCGCACGCTCGCCTTGCGCGCGCATGAGAAGGGACTGGAGCTCACGTGCGACGTGGACTCGGCCGTACCGGACCGCCTCTGCGGCGATCCGAACCGACTTCGCCAGGTCGTGCTGAATCTTCTCGGCAATGCCATCAAGTTCACGGTCGCCGGCGAGGTCAGCGTACGTGTCTCGCTCGTCGAGGAAACCGACGAGAACGTACAACTTCAGGTCACGGTCGCGGATACCGGCATCGGCATTGCACCCGATCGGCAGGTGTCGATCTTCGAGTCGTTCGCTCAGGCGGATGCCTCGACGACACGCCGTTTCGGCGGCACGGGTCTGGGGCTCACGATCTCGCGCAAGCTCGTCGAAATGATGCGCGGGCGAATGTGGCTCGACAGCGAGCCCGGCGCGGGCAGCCAGTTCCACTTCGTCGCGACGTTCGGAGCCGTTCCGGGCTCGCGGAGCGAGCGCGATGAGCAGGTTCTGCAAGGCGTACGCGCACTGGTGCTCGACCACCATGCGACGAGCCGCGACTTACTCGTCAAGATCCTCACTGAAAGCGGCGCGCGCGTGTATGCCGCGGCGAGCGCCGCCGACGCGAACGCAACGGTGCAGGCCGCCGCCGCTCGCGCAGAGCCGCTTCATGTGGCGCTCGTCGATATGAATCTGCCCGACGACGATGCCTGCTCCGTCGCCGAGAATCTGCGCGTGCAACCCGGCGGCCCGAACGCGCTGATCATGATGCTGCGCACGGATCGGCCGCGCGAGCAGGTCGCGCGCTGCACCGCGCACGGCATCGAACACTACCTCGTCAAGCCGGTCAGGATCGCACAACTTCGGAACACGGTGATGCAAGCGCTCGGCGCATGCGCGCCGCACCCGGCACCCGGGCGCGCGCCCGCGCAACCCGTCGCGAACGAGAGCGGCTCGCTGCGAGTTCTGCTGGCCGAGGACAACACCGTAAACCAGCTCGTGATGACGCGCTTGCTCAGCAAACGCGGACACGAGGTGACGGTCGTCGGCAACGGACGCGAGGCGGTCAGCGCCGTGCGCGAGCGGACGTTCGATCTCGTGTTCATGGACGTGCAAATGCCGGAGCTCGACGGCCTGGAAGCCACGCAACAGATCCGCGCGATGGAATCCGCGGAGGGTCTTGCCCGCGTTCGTATCGTGGCGCTGACGGCGCACGCAATGAAGAGCGATCGCGATCAATGCATTGCCGCGGGCATGGACGATTATCTTTCCAAGCCCATCGTGCCCGCCGAGCTCGATCGTGTGCTCGCACAAAGCGCATCCGCGACACGGAGCGCCGAGGTGTCCGATCGCTCGGCGTGAGAACGATGCTCAGGCGAGCAACGTCTCGATGTTGCGCGCGAGCACGACCATCGGCACGTTCCCGCCCTTCAAGACCGCGTCGTTGAAGCGACGCAAATCGAACTTGGCGCCGAGCGCCTCCTGTGCTTTCGTTCGCAGCCGATTGATCTCGCTGTGGCCCACCTTGTACCCGCACGCTTGGCCCGGCCACGCGCAGTAGCGATCGACCTCGCTTCGAACCTCATCGACGCTCGAGCCGTTCGTGCTCGCGAACCATTGAATGGCTTGCTCGCGCGTCCAGCGTTTCGCATGCAGACCCGTGTCGACGACGAGTCGACACGCGCGAAACGCGATCGATTGCAGGTACCCCAGGCGTCCGAACGGATCGCCGTCGTAGACGCCGAGCTCATCGGCCAACTGCTCCGCGTACAGCGCCCATCCTTCCGAATACGCGTTGAACGCGAGCAGCGAGCGATGCAGCGGCAGCTCGAACGTGTACTCCCCTTGCCAAACGTGACCCGGGATCGCTTCGTGATAGGTAAGCGTCGGCAAGTTGTACGTCGTCCAGATGTTCATGTTGTGCAAGTTGATCCAGAACTTGCCCGGGACTGTTCCGTCTATCGTCCCTGCCCCGCCGTAGGCACCCGGCGCACCGGGCTCGACCTCGGGCGACATGCGCTTGATTTCGAGGTTGCCGGGAACGAGCGTTGCAAAGGCACGCGGCAGTCGCTTTCGGATGTCGGCGACGCGCTCGTGTAGATAGCGCATCAGCTCCGCACGGCCCTCGTCGCTGTCGGCGAATCGGAAGCGCTCGTCCTTGCCGAGCGCCGTCATGCGTTCCCCGACCGTGCCTCGGGTCAAGCCTTGCCGCTTCAGGATCGCATCCATCTCGGCATGCAGCGCACTCAGCTCCTCGCGACCGAGCTCATGGATCTCCTCGGGCGTCATGCGCGTCGTCGTCGCGGCCCTGAGCGTCCACGCGTAGTAGGCCTCGCCCTGCGGCAGCTTCCACACGCCCGCATCACTCGTCGCTCGGCGTCGATGCGCCTTCAGCTCCGCGAGCTGACGATCGAGCGCCGGCGCGATTTTCTCCGCAGCAATCTTCGTCGCTTTCGCCGCGTAGTCGCCGCGCATCCGTTCGGTTCGCCGCGCGACCGACGTGACGAGCGGCCACTCCGAAATGTTGCCGCCCCGTGCGATCCCGAGCTGAGTGAGCGTCTTGTCGA
>JAAYXG010000557.1 GCA_012516015.1 Lysobacteraceae bacterium
CATGAACTCGGCGTGACGTATTAGGTGTGACGTGTAACGTCAGAGGGGCGCAAGTGTAAATGCGGCGACGTCCGCCGCGCACATTACACGCTGCACGCTACACCTTACACGTCCTTGCCTTTCTCCCACTGTTCCACCGTCCTCGGCCAATCGTCCTTGAGCAGCCGCGAGAGAGAACGGTCGGCCAGCAGCTTTCCGTCCGTTTGACAGCGCGGGCAGTAGTTCGTCTCGTTCTCCGCGTAGCGAATACGTTGGACGGTCGTGCCGCACGCGGGGCAGGGCTGACCGTACCGCCCGTGTACGGCCATGCCTTCACGAAACGCCGTCACCTTCTCCGGGAAGCCGCGCTCGTTCTCGTTGCGCAAGCGCTCCGTCCATTCGATGAGGGTCGCGCGCGTCGCATCGAAGAGACGTTGCCATGCGCGATCGTCGAGCATTCTCGTCTGCATCAGAGGCGACAGCCGCGCGCGATGCAAGATCTCATCGGAGTACGCATTGCCGATGCCGCTCAGGATCGTGGGATCGGTCAGCGCGCGTTTGAGCGTGTGGTTGCGCGCCTGCATGCGTTCCCGAAATACCTCGAGATCGTGATCGAGCACTTCCAATCCGCCGCGCTCGAACTCATGGAGCGCACCTTGCCCTTGTACGACGTGCAAAGACGCGCGCCGCTTCGTCCCCGCTTCCGTCAAGGTGAGCACGCCGTTCGGGAACTCGAGGTGAAGCAGCGCGGGTCGGATACGCTTCGTACGTTCGCGCTCGTACCAATGGAGTCGGCCGGCGATCATGAGGTGCAGCACCATCCAGGCATCGCTCTCGTAGCCGATCGCGATTCGTTTGCCCAAGCGGCGTAAGGCGACGACCGTCCGACCTTCCAGCGCACCGATCGGTGGCTCGACCGATCTCAACAAGAAGGGGTTCTTGAGCAACGCCTTCTCGAGGCGTTGCCCCACGATGCGCTGCTCGAGCGCTTCGATATAGACGACGATGTCGGGGAGCTCGGGCATTAAGCGGGGGCTTGGGGCTTGGGCTCGGGGCTTGGGGCATGGGGCTTGGGTAAGAGAGAGGCGTAGGGACGCCTAACTTTTTAGAGGAGACCGCTTCGTGAGGTTTCTCCGATTCTGACCCGCGCCCCAGGCCCCACGCCCCGAGCCCCTTGAGTCACAACTCTCTCAATCCTGTCACGATCGGCAGTCGCGCGGCGCGCAGACTGGGCAGCAAGCCGCCGATGAATCCGAGCACGAGCGCGTAAATCAGGCCTTGCAACAGCAACTCGGGCGTGACCGTGAAGGCGAAGCTGAGCTGGGTGAACGAACCGAAATTGAGCGTCGAAGCGCGTATGCCGTTGAACGCGAAATAGGAGATGAGCATCCCGATGACGCTGCCGATGAGCGCGATCAGCAGTGCTTCCACGATCACGGAAATCACGACGGGGAACGAGCCGAAGCCGAGCGCGCGCAGCGTGGCGATCTCGCGCGTGCGTGCCGAGACGGCGGAGTACATCGTATTCAGAGCCGCAAAGACGGCGCCCAATCCCATGAGGATGGCAATGCCGAAGCCGAGCCCCGTGATCATCACGCGCAAGGCTTCGGATTGCTCTTGGTAGAACGCGCTCTCGGAATACACCTTCGTGTTGACGCGAGGATCGTTCGAGAGCGAATCCCTGAACGCGGTGAGCGCATCGGCGCTCGTGAGTTTCGCGCGCACCGATTGATAGGAGTTGCCGCGGTTGTAGGCGCCCTGCAGCACGGTGGCATCGGTCCAAACTTCGGATTCGGAAACGCTGCCCTTGTCTTCGAAGCGACCGACGATTCTCCAATCGGTCGTGCCCCAGCGCACGGTGTTACCGACGACGAGGCCTTCGAACTGCTCGGCCGCGCCCGCTCCGACGATTACTTCGAACGTGCCGGGCACGAACATTCGCCCTTCGGTGATCCGAAAATTCTTGCGCAGCTTCGGCGCGTTCTGGCCCACGCCACGGAACGGTACGTTTGCGGCGGTGCCGGTGCTCTTCATCGGTACATCGACGATGACGTAGAGCTCGGCGGAGGCGATCGGGCCGTCGGCATCCCGCGCGATGTGCGGGGAGTCCATGACGATGCGCGCTTGATCCTGACCGAAGCCGCTGCTCAGCTCATCGCTCGATCCGCCTCTCAAGACGATGGCGATGTCGGGCGATCCAGAGTAATCGAGCGCGGCTCGAAAGCCCTCGCGGATCGACAAGACGCCGACGAGCACCGTGACGACGCCGGCGATGCCGATCAGCGCGACGATCGAGGAAGCGAAACGTTCGCGCATGTTGCGCACGTTCATCGCAGTTATCGCTGCCGCTTGAGTTGCCGATCCGAACATTGCGATTCCTCGGGATGCGTCTTCCGCCGACGTAGCGGCGTCAGGTTCTTCTCAATGCATCGACGATCTTGAGCTGCCATGCCTGCGTCGCCGGCAGCGCGCTGGCAAGCGCACCCAGCACGATCGCGAGCACCGCGCCCACGACGAATGTCGACGGCGGCAGCGCGAGCGTCGGGAAGTACTGCACGAGCGCCGGGACGTTCGACAATCCGACCGCAATGACATTGGCCAGCGCCAACCCGATCGCCGCACCCAAGATCGTGAGCAGCATGGATTCCGCGAGCACGAGCCCCGTGACCGAGCCGCGCGCGAAGCCGATCGTCTTCAGCACGGCGAGCTCATTGGTGCGTTCTCTCACCGATTGACCCATCGTGTTCGCGATGACGAGCAGGAGCGTGAAGAACACGGCGGTTGCAACCGCCGTCACGAGCGCACCGATGTTGCCCATCTGATTCGCCCAGGCCTGCATGAACGCGCTTTCGTTGTCCGTCTTCGTCTCGAATGCGGAGTTCGCAAACATTGAATCGATCCGGTTCGCGATCTCGAGCGAGCGGTCGGGATCGTCCACGCGCAGCACGATCATGCCGATCGTGTCGCGGCCGAACGTTCTTCCTTCGTCCAGATACTCGTTGTGGAAGAACAGGCTCGAGCTATCGCTCTGCGCGGAGAAGATCGCGCGAATGTTCATCTCCCAGATCTGCGTGCCGTCTTGATTCGAGTAGATGCTCGAGCGCAATGGAATCGTATCGCCGACGTTCCAACCGTACTTCTCCGCCGTTGCCTGGCCGACGATCGCACCCGCGCGGTCGCCGATCCAGGCTTTGCGCTCTTCATCGGTCAGCTCGTACTCGGGATAGACTTCGAGGAACGTTTCCGGGTCGACCGCGAACGAGAACACCTGATTGCGATCGTCCTGATAGACGCCGCCGAACCACGAGTAGGGCGTCGCGACCTTCACGCCATCGACGCCGCGCACGCGAGTGAGATAGCTCTCCGGCAGCGGCTGAATGAACGTGACCTTGTTCATCGTGATCAACCGATCCACACCGGCAAGCTCGACGCCGCCCGTCAGCGCGGCCTGCATCGTTCGCAAGATGCCGAAGAGCAGAAAGGCGACGACGATCGATGCGAGCGTGAGGCTCGTGCGCAGTTTCTTGCGTCCGAGGTTCGCCCAGAGGAGGTGAAGGTATTTCATAGCGGTCGCTTATCTGGCTTGTGGGCCACGGACTGTCGCGAGGCGCCGCTCAGGCCGCGGCGGCCGTCCGCTCGAGCCGCCCCTTCTCCAGATGCAGCGTGTGCTTCGCGCGCGCTGCTGCATGCGGGTCGTGGGTGACCATGATGATCGTCTTGCCTTGGCGCTCGTTGAGCGCTTGCAAGAGATCCAAGATCTCATCGCCAGACTTGCGATCGAGATCGCCGGTCGGCTCGTCGCACAAGAGCAGCGTCGGGTCGGACACGATCGCGCGAGCGATGCCGACGCGCTGCTCCTGTCCGCCCGAGAGCTCGCGCGGCTTGTGTTTCGCGCGCTCGCTCAAGCCGACCAGGCTGAGCGCCGCTTCCGCCCGTTTGCGGCGCTCGGCCGCGGAGAGCTTCGTGAGCAGCAGCGGCAGCTCGACGTTCCGCTGTGCGGTGAGCACCGGAAGCAAGTTGTACATCTGAAAGACGAAGCCCACATGGCGAGATCGCCAGCGGGCGAGCTGCGCGTCGTTCATCGTGTCGATGCGTTGTCCGGCGACTTCGATCGTGCCGGCGGTCGGACGGTCGAGTCCGCCGATCAAGTTCAACAGCGTCGACTTGCCCGAGCCCGATGGACCCATCAACGCAAGGAAGTCGCCTTTCGGGATTTCCAAGTCGAGTGCCTGCAAGACGTGCACGGTCTCCGAGCCGCGCCTATAGTCTTTGGCGACGCCGCGACACCTCACCAATACGTCTTCGCTCACGCTGTCCCCCTCGCGATATCGAACTCAACGTTTTGCGATCTTGACGGGCGCGCCCTCGGCGAGCCCTTCGACCTGCCGAGCGACGATGACATCGCCGGCATTGATTCCCGCAATGATCTCGATCTGATTGTCGCGCCGCCCTGCCGTTCGCACGGCCACGCGCTCGACCGACTCATCGCGCACTCGCCACACATAGCTCGTGCCGCCGTCTTCGAACACGGCGCTCGCCGGTACGCGTACGCTCGGACGAGCGCTCGCGGTCGCTTCGGCGGGCCGGTCTTCGAGAAACGTCACCTTGACGCCCATTTGCGGCAGGATGCGCGGATCGAGCTCGTCGAATGCGATGCGCACGCGCACGGTCGCCTTCTGCCGGTCCGCCGTCGGCACGACGTTGATGACGTGGCTCGGAATCACCCAGTCGGGATACGCATCGAGCACCGCTTCGGTTCTCTGATTGGGGCGTACGCGATTGATGAACGCTTCGTTGACATCCACTTCGATTTCGCGCGAGTCCATGTCGACGATCGTCGCGATACCGGTTCGCGTAAAGCCGCCGCCCGCCGACATCGGCGAGACGATCTCGCCGGGCTGGGCATCTTTCGAGACGATGACACCGTCGAAGGGTGCGCGTACGCGCAGATCGTCCAGGTCTTGTTCGCGCACGCGTACCGTTCCTTGTGCGACTTTGACTTGGCTGCGCGAGGCTTCGAGCCGAGCGCGCAGCGCGGCGACTTCCGATTGCGCTTGGTCGAGCTGCGCCTCGCTCACGAGCTTGTCCTCGCGCAGTTGCGAAGTTCGGCGCAAGTTCCGTTCCGCTTCCGCAAGACGGACTTCGATCTCCTGCAATTCCTTGCGTGCAGCTTCGAGCTGGCGGAGAGCAAGCTCGTAAAGCGGCTTCACGGTCGTATCGTCCAAGCGCGCGAGGAGCTGTCCTTCTTTGACTTCCATGCCTTCCTCGATATGCAGCTCGGCGATCTTGCCCGTCACCTTCGCCGAGACGGTGGCTTGCCGTCGGGCAACGACATACCCGGATGCGTTGAGCACGGCGGTTGCGCCGGGCGCGCCGCCGGAGGTTGCAACCGCGGTCACGGTCTCGACTTCGATGGAGCGATCGCGCAGAAGCGCATACGCTGCCGCCGCGATCGCGAGGAGCAGCACGATCGCGATCAGCCACTTATATATGGGGCTCGATTCCCCGCCTGACGGCTCCGGGGCATCCGGGGCACGTTCAATGCGCAGGCTTTCCAGCGCGTTCTGGTCGAATGACATGAGGCCCTTGCAGCGATCTGAAGTTGTTGTAGTTGCTCCCTTGGCGGGGATTCTAATCCGGCCGCCGCAAGCGCAGTAAGGTATTCTCGGCGAGTCGCCGCTACTCACCGGTAAGCGGGGCGTCGCCGTGAGGTCGACGCCGTACGATCACGCAATATCTGCACCTCACGCGTTCGCGCGCGTCGGTTGTGCCGCGAGAATTTCTCCGGTGATCGGCATCGTGGGAAGGGTGAAATAGAAGACGGCGCCTTCGCTCGGTTTCGCTTCGGCCCAAACGCGTCCGCCGTGTCGCTCCACGATGCGAGCGACTGTGGCAAGGCCGATTCCCGAGCCTTCGAATTCGGCGGCGCTGTGTAAGCGGTGGAAAGGCCGAAACAACTTCTGCGCGTGCGCCATATCGAATCCGGCACCATTGTCTCGTACATACAAGGTTGCCATGGGGCCGAGAGCGGCCCCGCCGAGCTCGATTCGCGCCGAATCCGTCTTGCACGTGAACTTCCAGGAATTTTCCAGGAGATTGCGCAGCAGGTCGCCGATGAGCCGGCGATCCCCGTGCACGTGCAGGTCCGCCTGAATGCTGACCTCCACGATGCGGTGAGGCTCGCTCTGGCGCAGATCGTGGATGATCGAGTGCGCAAGCGCGCTCGCGTCGATCATTTCGCGATGCAGGGTATGCCGCGAGATCCGCGACAGCGCGAGCAGCGCATCGATGAGGTCGGACATCTGCTTGACGCTCGTCTGAATCTTCGTGAGGCGTCGGCGCTGCTCGTCGCTTGCATTCGGCATCGAGATTTCGAGCAGTCCCGCCTGACCGGCGATCGTCGTGAGCGGAGAGCGCAGGTCGTGCGACACCGATGCCGTGAACGCCTCGAGCTCGCGATTCGCGCGTGCCAGCATCTCGTTCGCGTACCGGAGCTGCCGCTGGCTCGGCATGCTCAAGACGTCCGGCAGCGATCGCCATAGGAGCACTGCGGTCGGAACGGCAAGGATCGCGGTGATGACCTTGAGAATGGCTTCGAGCCAAAACGCCGTGTACCAGAGATTGAGGGCGCTCATCACGTGCATGATTCCGTTCGCGAGCAGGAACGCGCCGAAGCAGAGCACCACCGATCGGAACCTGAGCTCGCGGCGGCGGCGCGCGACGAGAAAGAGCAGGATCGGGACGGCGAAATACGCGAGCGCGATGATGAGATCCGCGACGGATTGCATCCACACCAACTCGGGTCGCCACGAATAGGAGTGGCCGTAGGGAAGGAAGGAATCCCCTGCCGTTGTGATCATTTGAAGCGCAGGCATGCGCACAGGATAGAAGGCATGACACGAACCGCATAGGGTCAACGTCATGCAATGACCATTTCCCCGCCTGGAGCGACGCTCCGGCAGTTGCGCTCCGCAGTCTACCCGGGGGTGACTCGGGGCGGCGCGTCTCCTTTGCGTGCGAAAGAGCCGAGGGAGTTGCGGCTCGAGCGGCAGTCTCGCGATTCTTGGACTGCTCCCACCGTTGATTGAGCATAGGCCCGAATAGTGGAATCGGTCTCGATTTTCGGACGAAGCAACTGGGGGCGCGGCGATAATCTATTGCAAAGCCGATCGCCGAGTCGTATAGTCTCGTTC
>JAAYXG010000558.1 GCA_012516015.1 Lysobacteraceae bacterium
CTCCCGACACGATCATGCTTGCCGCACCCCGAGCCGAAATCGCCTCTTCGAGATCGACTTTGATCTCGCCGCTCAATGCGTGCACGAGCGCCCTCGCGTCCGGAAAGCGGTGTTCGTGGATCCAGGAAAACATGGGGAAGGGGATAGGGAATAGGGGATAGGGGATAGGGGGTAGGGGCTGGTCAGAGTAAGAGAATCTTAGGCCTGCAACCAGGCGAACGCCCTAAATCCCTGGGAACAGCGAAGCGAGTCTTGCTATCCCCTATCCCCTATCCCCTACGCCCTAGAGTTCGTTTCTCCACGCGAACCCGTCGCGCCCGATGAGCGCGCTCGCCGCGGCGGGACCCCACGTGCCTGCGGTGTAGATCTTCGGCTGCTCGTCGTAGCGCTCCCAGGCTTCGCGAATGGGGTCGATCCAGGCCCACGCGGCATCCAACTCGTCGCGCCGCATGAAGAGCGTCAGATTGCCTTTGACGACATCCGTGAGCAGGCGCTCGTACGCATCGAGGCTGCGCGTCTTGAACGTCTGCGAGAAGTCGAGGCTGAGATTGACGGGCTTGAGGTGCATACCCTCGCCCGGACTCTTCGCGAGCACCGTCAGCGTGATGTATTCCTCGGGCTGCAATTGAATGACGAGCCGATTGAGCGCGTGCGCGTGATCCGGCCGATCGTAGATCGAGTGCGGCACGTCATCGAACGTGAGCACGATCTCGGTCTGGCGTTCTTGCAAGCGCTTGCCCGTGCGCAGGTAGAACGGCACGCCCGCCCAGCGCCACGAATCGATCTCCACCTTGAGCGCGACGAACGTTTCAGTCGTGCTGTTCGGCGGTACGTTCTTCTCTTCGAGGTAGCCGACGACGGGTTGGCCTTTCGCGGCGCCCGCCTTGTATTGACCGCGCACCGTCTTCGCAAGCACGTCGCGCCCGACGAGCGGTCGCAGCGAATACAGCACTTTCAGTTTCTCGTCGCGCATTGCGTCCAGATCGCTCGTCGCCGGCGGCTCCATCGCGATGATGCAGAGCAGCTGCAATAAATGATTCTGCACCATGTCGCGCAGCGCACCCGTCTTGTCGTAGAAGTCCGCGCGCCGCTCGACCCCCAAATCCTCTGCGACGGTAATCTGCACGTGCTTCACGTGACCGCGCCGCCACAGCGGTTCGAACAACGTATTGCCGAAACGCAGGGCGAGCAGGTTCTGCACCGTTTCCTTGCCCAGGTAGTGATCGATGCGGAAGATCTGCCGCTCTTCGAAGATGGCACCGACCCGCTCGTTGATCTCCGCCGAGGAAGCGCGATCGTGACCGAGCGGCTTCTCCAACACGACGCGCGACTTGGGCGTGACGACCGAATGGCGCGCGAGACCCTCGCAGATCGGCGCGAACAGGTTCGGCGCCGTCGACAAGAAAAAGATGCGGATGTGTTCCTCGCGCCCCTCGAGCGTGCCGCAGAGCCCGGCGAAGTCGGCATCGTTCTTGGCATCCACTTTTGAATAGCTCAATCGCTCCGCGAAGTCGTGCCAGGTCTTTTCGGAGAAGTCCTCCCCCAGATGGGTCTCGCAGGTTGCGCGTACCTGGGCGAGGTAGTCCTCGCGCGTGAGCTCGCTGCGCGCGGTGCCGATGATGCGGGAATCCGACGAAATCTGTCCGCACGCGAACCGCCAATACAGAGCGGGCAGGAGCTTGCGCATGGCGAGGTCGCCCGTGCCGCCGAATAGGATCAAATCGAACGTGGGAAGTAGCTGCATGATCGACCTTCGATGAACGCTGGCGCGCTGAAGCGCAGCGCCAGCTCGGATGCCGCTATTGTAAGCGACGCGGCGAACGTATTCCGAGCGGGGGCGCTACGGTAGCGCGCGCCGCGCGACTCGGCAAAGAACGCTTTGGTACGACGATTCCCCGCATTGGAATGACTGCGAGCGCTTGGCAAAGGGCTGCGTCACAAAGGGCGAGACGCCGCCCTGCTAGAATTCGCGGTCCAAGAGCGTCCGCACCCCCGGAGAGTCATCGTCTTGCAGCCTGTCGTACCCCTTCACGAGCGCATCAAGTCCGTCAGCGAACGCATTCGCACCCGTAGCACCGACTCCCGGCGCGACTATCTGGAGAGAATGGACCGCGCGCGCAGCGCGGTCGTGACTCGCTCGGCGTTGTCCTGCACGAATTTGGCGCACGGATTCGCGGCGATGGACGGCGCCGACAAGGCGAAGCTGCGCGAAGTCCGTTGGCCGAATCTCGCCATCGTGTCTTCATACAATGACATGCTGTCGGCACACCGGCCGCTCGAGCGCTATCCCGAGCTACTGAAACTAGCTGCGCGTGAGGCCGGGGCGGTC
>JAAYXG010000559.1 GCA_012516015.1 Lysobacteraceae bacterium
ATAGAAGGGCGCGATGACGAACGTGACGAACCCGAGCACGACCGCGCTCGGGCCGAGTCCGCTCGCTCCGCGCGATACGGCGATGAAGGTCGCCCCGCACGCAAGTGCGAGCGACGCGATCACCACCCACGCAAGCATCGCGCCGTCCTCCACGGCGACCGCGAGGCCCGCGAGCGGACGGCCGTATACGAGCGCCGATGCACTCATCGCGACCGCCGCAACGAGCAAAGGCACGAGCATCGACGCCACGACGAGCCGCCCGCGCGTTCTTCCGCGCATGAATGAGCGCTTCGAACAAGCGCTCGACACGGCATCGCGCACACGCCCGTGCAACCGATCAGGCACTTCCAGATCGAGCGGTGGAGCCGAACGCTGTCGATCGGGCCGATGTCTATCCGGCGCTCGTTCCATATTCCCTCCAACCGGCTGCATGCAACGCGGCACGGAGCTGCTCGCACGCGCGATGCGCACGCTGCTTGACGACGTTCGTGTTCGTACCGAGCAGCATCGCCGCTTCCTTCGCGCTGAGATTCTCTTCCTTGAGCAGCACATAGGCGGTGCGATTCTTCTCCGACATCTTGCGGAGCTCGATCGTGACGATGTCGAGCATGTGCGCGGCGGCGATCTGATCCTCGGGCGAGGTCCGATCGGCGCGAGTGTCCGCCTCGTGCTGGCAGACATCTTCCCGGTAGCCGAGCTGCTCGGGACGGCGTCGCCAATATCGCAATCGCGACAAGTACACCGAGCGAGCGATCGCGAACGCCCAATGCAGCGCGCTCGAGCCGCCGGCGTAGGTTCCTCTCGCCCGGTGCAGCTTCAGGAACGTCTCCTGAAAGCAGTCTTCGGCCTCGGCGGCTCGCATCGTGAGGCGCAAGCAGAAGCGATACAGCCTCGGTGCCATCAACTCGTACAGTTGATCGAACACGCTGTCGTCGCCATCGGCATAGCGCTCCATGAGATGGCCGAGGCGCACCATGTCGGGCTGCGCCGCGTCCGTGTTCATGGTGCGCAATGATGGCGCCGTCACCGTGCCGGCGGAATACGAACCCGTCGGCAAGAGGTGTCGCGCGAATGCGTCGTCGGCGCTCCTCGTAAGTGTTGTGAAAGCAATACCGTCACTCATGCTGTGCTCAAGTCCGCTATACGCGATATACGCGCGCGGCGTCCCGAGGTGACATCCGGTTTCCGATGTCACCCAGCCCGCCGAACGACGTCATCAGGGAGCAGCAAGCGAGCGGAGGTATGCATGAGATTCATCGACGAGCACAGAGCGACTCTCATCGTTTCGATGTGTGCGTCGCTTTGCATCCTGCAGGCGGATGCGGCGGAGACGACATCGGCGCACCCAAAGAGCGATCGAATCGACCGCGGTCGCTACTTGGTGAAGACGACGGGCTGCAATGATTGCCACACACCCGCATACGCCGAGCGCGCGGGCGACGTGCCGGAATCGCAATGGCTCATTGGCCATACGCTCGGATGGCAAGGCCCGTGGGGGACGACCTA
>JAAYXG010000560.1 GCA_012516015.1 Lysobacteraceae bacterium
GAGGCCTTTGCCTTTCGACAAATGCAAGGCCATCTGGTTATCGAACATGCTTTGGTAGAAATCCGCCTGATCGCTTCCGAACAGCGAATCGCCGCCGAAGCCCTTGTTCGCCTCGCGCATGCTCTTCAAGAGCATCTGCGTGAACAAGCTCTCGAACTGCTTCGCCGCCTCCTTCAAGGCAGCCGGATCCTGCGCCTTGGCGTCGTGCTTCAAAGACGCGAGCGCTTGCGGATCGGCGAAGAATGTTACGGGCGCAGTCATGAGCGCGCCCTCGTGTATGGCGGACAGCGGACAGCGGACGGTGCAGACACACGCTGCGCGCCTGCCACCTCTCCCCTATGGAGAGAGGGAGCACTGTTTGTCGCTATGTAAGGAGCATCGATCACTTTACGAGACCTTCTCATTCACAGTCCGCTGTCCGCTTTCCGCCATTCACTAGATAACAATGAGCTCCGCTCGCAGCGCGCCCGCTTCCTTCAACGCTTCGAGGATCGCGACGAGATCGCCGGGTGCGGCGCCGACCTGGTTGACCGCGCGAACGATCTCATCGAGGTTGACGCCGGCATTGAAGACGAACATGCGCGCTTCGGGCTGATCGACCTGGATGTCGGATCGAGGAGTCACGACGGTTTGACCCTGAGACAGCGGATTCGGTTGGCTCACGTCCGAGCGCTCGGTGATCGTGACGGATAGAGAACCATGGGCCACCGCCGCAGGCATCACCTTCACGGCCGATCCGATGACGACCGTACCGGAACGCGAGTTGACGATGACACGCGCCGGCGCTTCGCCGGGCTGAATCTCGATCGCTTCGAGCGTGGAAAGGAACGCGATGCGCTGGCTCGGGTCGACCGGCGCCTGCACGCGGACCGACACCGCATCCATCGCGCGGGCCGTATCCGGCCCCAAGAGCGCGTTGATCCCGTCGGTCAAGCGCGCGGCGGTCGTGAAATCCGGCGTATTGAGGTTCAACACGATGTACGGCTCGCTCGCGAAGTTCGTCGGCACTGCACGTTCCACGGTGGCGCCGTTCGGGATGCGCCCGGAGCTCGGCACGTTGACCGCGATGCGCGAGCCGTCCTTGCCCGACACGCCGAAGCCGCTCACGACGAGACTGCCCTGCCCGATCGCGTAGACCTCACCGTCGATACCTCGAAGCGGCGTCATCAAGAGACTACCGCCGCGCAAGCTCGTCGCGTTCCCGATCGAGTCGACCGTGACGTCGATCGTCTGACCCGGTTTCGCGAACGGCGGCAGATCCGCGCGCACCGTCACGGCGGCGACATTCTTGAGCTGCGGGTTGACGTTGGCGGGAATCGTCACGCCGAACTTCGCAAGCATGTTGCGAATGCTTTGGATCGTGAGCGGCGCTTGGCTCGTCTGATCGCCGGTGCCGTCGAGACCTACGACGAGACCGTAACCCACGAGTTGGTTACCGCGCACGCCGGCGACCGTCGCAAGATCCTTGACGCGCTCCGCGTGCGCCGCGCCCGATGCGAACACCATGACGAACGCCAGACACGCGAGCGCCGCGCTCGAAGCGCTCCGACGTGCGCTGTCGACTGCCGGATCTGCGGGCGCCGCCCGCCGATCGAGCGATCGTCTACTTCTCAGTTGGATGAACATTACCGCTATTCCCGATTGATTCTCTTTGTCTACCTACCCGCCCGGCCTTCCGCGCGCCGCTCCATCAGAACGGCATCCATGGCAAGTTGAAGAACCTCGCGAGGAAC
>JAAYXG010000561.1 GCA_012516015.1 Lysobacteraceae bacterium
GCGAACACGCCCGCGATGATGTCGTCGAGGATAATTCCCAGCCCGCCACGGAGACTGTGATCAGCCTCCCGGATCGGCGAGGGTTTGACGACGTCGAAGAAGCGAAACAGCACAAAACCGCCAAGAAGCCAAGCGGGTTCTGGCGGAGCTGCCAACATCGTCACGGTATATCCGGCGATTTCGTCCCAAACGATCGCCGGATGGTCGTGCACGCCGAGCTTGCGCGCGCTCGCGCCGCAGATGTAGATGCCGCCGACGAACGCGAACAGCGCAAACGAAAGATGCGCGATCCAGCCGAAGTGCGACACGAGCAGCACGATCGGCACGGCGATCAGCGTCCCGAACGTTCCGGGCGCATATGGACTCAAGCCCACGCCGAAACCGAATGCGAGCAGATGAATAGGATCTCGCAACAATGCAGGCCGAATCGGCGTCGTCATTCTTGTCGGTATCGCGGTCAACGATGATCGGTCTGGGCGAAGTGATCGTAGCCGGTACGCGCGGGAACGTATTCCTTCCCGCCGAGAAAGCAGTGAACCCCGGGTTCCGACGTCATCGAGCCGATACGCGTCAGAGGGATAGGCGCAAACGCTCGATCTCGAAGGGCGGCGACATTCGTCGGCGCGACAGTGAACAGGAGCTCGTAATCGTCGCCGCCCGTGAGCGCATGTTGTAAGCACTCTTCTCCTCGGAACAGCGTTCGCATTGGCGGCGAGGCGGGAAGGGCCTCGAGCTCGAGTCGCGCACCGCATCCACTCGCCTCACAGAGCTTGCCGAGATCGGCCAGCAGCCCATCGGACACGTCCATCGCCGCCGTTGCGACAGTGCGTAGCCCCCGACCGACTTGCACTCGAGGTGTGGGGCGCAAGAACCTTTGGATGAGGTGAACGGCTGCATCCGCCTGTTTGGCGCCGGCACGCAACAAGGCCAGCCCCGCGGCGGCTTCTCCCGGCACGCCGGAGATGAAGATGTCATCGCCCGCGCGCGCGCCAGAGCGCGTGAGATAGCGGTCGTGCTCGACCCAACCGCCGACCTGAACGGTAACGGTGAGGGGACCGCGCACCGTATCGCCGCCGATGAGTACGACGTCGTAAGCCTCGGCCAACTCGAACAATCCTTTCGCGAACCCGTCCAGCCACCGCTCGTCGGCATGCGGCAACGAGAGCGACAGCGACATCCACGAAGGTTCCGCACCCATCGCGGCGAGATCGCTCAAGTTCACGGCGAGCGCGCGATAGCCGATGTCCTCCGGTGCCGCCTGCTCGAGAAAATGTACGCCCTCCGCGATCGTATCCATCGCGAGCACGAGCTTGCGGTCCGCGCGCACGTTCAATACAGCCGCATCATCGCCAATGCCGAGCACGACATCGCTGCGCGCTTGGCGACGCGCAAAGTACTTTGCAATGATGTCGAATTCGCCGAGGCTCATTTTCTAGGCTGTAGGCTGTGGCTAGAAAGGATAGTCGAATCTCGACGACAACATCCCCTCCCCTGCGCGCGGGGGAGGGCCAAGGGGGCCTCAGTTACCGCTCTGCCGCGCGAATCTCGCGTGCGGCGCGATCGAGCACGGCGTTCACGTACTTGTGCGCGTCGGTCGCACCGAACCGCTTGCACAAGTCGACCGCCTCGTTGATCACCACGCGATAAGGGATGTCGAGGCGCCGCTGTAGCTCGTACATGCCCACGAGCAGAATCGCAGATTCAACCGGATCCAGCTGTTCGAGCGGTCGGTCGAGGTATGGCGCGAGGGCGGCGACGATCGACGCGTTTTGATCGATGCATCCGTCGATGAGCTCCTCGAAGTGCTCGCGGTCGACGCCGGCCGAATCGTCGCTCTCGAGAAACTGCTTCTTGATCTCCTGCGAGCTCTGACTCGTCAGTTGCCACTGATACAGCGCTTGCATCGCCAGCTTGCGTGCGATGGAGCGTGCACGCGTTCCGCGTGCGGGCTTGTGATTCGGTGGCGCCATTGGTGGTGAAAGGAGTGAGGAGTCGGGAAGAAATCCGGTGCTTCTCGCCTTGCCGTCAGTCTCGATCGTGAGCTGCCTGCTTGGCTTCGTCACCCTTCGATCCGACGCAACAGGTTTGCGAGCTCGATTGCCGTCACCGCAGCGTCAGCACCCTTGTTGCCCGCTTTCGTCCCGGCCCGCTCGATCGCCTGCTCGATGGTATCCGTCGTCAATACGCCGAAGGCAACCGGTATGCCGGTCTCGTTCGCGACGCGCGCGAGCCCGCCCGCGCATTCTCCCGCGACATAATCGAAGTGCGCCGTCGCACCTTTGATGACCGCTCCTAGCGCAATGATCGCGTCGTAGCGCCGGCTTTGCGCAAGCTTGCGCGCGACGATCGGCAGATCGAACGCACCGGGTGCACGCACGATTTCGATCTGTTTCTCGCTCGCGCCATGGCGACGCAGCGCATCGACCGCGCCGCGCACGAGCTGCTCGACGACGAATTCGTTGAACCGCGACGCGAGGATCGCGAAACGGAGCTCGCGGCATTGCAAGTCGCCTTCGATGATTTTGATATCCATAGGTGCGGGCACGGGGCGTGGGGTTCGGGGCTTGGGTCAGACGCGCCAAGTATAGCTGCCATCGCTCGACAGTTGCCGTTCGACGCGAGCGGGTCCACATCTCGCGGCGCTGGCCCAAGCCCCAGGCCCCGAGTCCCGCGCCCTTAGCTATGCACGTATCCCACGATCTCCAAATCGAATCCGGACAGGCCTTGGAGTTGCTTCGGGGCGGATAGGACGCGCATCCGCGTGAGGCCCAAGTCCTTGAGGATCTGCGCGCCGATACCGTAGGTTCTGAGCACGTGCTTACCGCTCTGAGGCCCCGTTGACGCGTGCTCCGCGCGATTCATCGACTGCACGGCGTCCATCAAGTCGCGAGGCGACTCTCCCGGGCGCAGCACGATGATGATTCCCGAAGGTTCCTGTGCAATGCGCTGGATCGCCGAGCGCAGCGGCAACCCGAGCGCGTCGTCGCGAATCGCCAATAAATCGCGCAGCGTATCGGGAAGGTGTACTCGCACGAGCGGCACAGAATCGGCATTCAACTCTCCCCGCACGAGCGCCAAGTGCACGGTGCGGTTCACGTGATCCTCGTAGCAGAACATGCGAAACGGCCCGAACTCCGTATTGACGGGCCGCTCGGCGATTCGCTCGATCAGGCGATCCTTCTCGAGACGGTAGCGAATGAGATCGGCGATCGTGCCGATCTTGAGCCGGTGCTCCCGCGCGAATTTCTCGAGATCGGGCCGCCGC
>JAAYXG010000562.1 GCA_012516015.1 Lysobacteraceae bacterium
CGAACCCCTTGCGCGCGCGGCCGCCGAGAAATACGGTATCCCGTGCTGGTATGGAGACATCGATGCGATCCTCGGCGATCCGGAAATCCGCGCCGTGCACAACTGCACGCCGAACCACATGCACGCCGAGGTCAACGAGCGCGTGATCTCCGCCGGCAAGCACATCTTTTCGGAGAAGCCGCTCTCGATGAGCAGCGGGGAATCCGATCGGATGGTCAAGCTCCTCGGCGAGCGCCCGGAGCTGGTCGGCGGCGTGAACTTCTGCTACCGGATGTACCCGCTGATGCTCGAGATGCGCGACCGCATCGCCGCCGGGGAGATCGGAAAGCCCCGGCTCGTGCACGGAAGCTACCTGCAGGATTGGCTTCTGTACGACACTGACTACAACTGGCGCTGCGAGCGCAAGACCGCCGGCCCGTCCCGCTGCGTGGCCGACATCGGCTCGCACTGGATGGATCTGGCGCAGAACGCCATCGGCTCCAGGATCGTCGAGGTCTCAGCCGATTTTTCGACCGCGCACGCGATCCGGAAGAAGCCGATCAAGGCCAGCGGCACGTTCTCGAAGATGGACATGTCCGCCGGATACGAGGAGGTGCCGATCGACACCGAGGATTACGCCGCCGTGCTGGTCCGGTTCGAGAATGGCGCGCGGGGCTTCTACGGCTGCAGCCAGATTTCCGCCGGCCGGAAGTGCTTTATCGACATCGAGGTGGACGGAAGTGTTGCGTCGTTTCACTGGAATCACGAAGTGCCCGACAGGATGTGGAAGGGCAACCGCGACGCCCAGAACGAACATGTCATGCGGAATCCCCTGTTGACCTCGCCGTGCGCCCGGGAGTACACGGGCCTCGGCGCTGGGCACACCGAGGGCTGGAACGACGCGTTCAAGAACGGCATGGAGTCGTTCTACCGCTTCATTGCCGCCGGCAAGCGCCATCGGGACTGCAAGTGTGACTTCGCGACATTCCAGGAAGCGCATTGGATCATGAAGGTCACCGAGGCCATCATCAAGAGCAGCGAGGAGCGTCGCTGGGTCAAAGTTGAGGATTGAAATTTCGCCGCGTTGCGGTAAAATAAGGTATAGGGTGTCCCGGAACAGAAAAATGGAAGGGAAGATACATATGGGCAATTACAAAATCTATCCGCTCGTCACGCTCTTCTCCGACGAGAGCGAGATGTCGATGCAGACCTTCGGCATGAACTTCGGCGTCAACAGTCCCTCCCCGATCGTCTTCTGGCTCGTGCAGGGAAACGGCCACAACATCCTCGTGGACACCGGCGCCTGCGACCCGGAGACGGCGAGCAAAAACCATCACGAGAGCTGGCAGACCGAGGAGATGAAGCCCCTGAATCTGCTCAAGAGCCGCGGGATCGCGCCGGAGGACATCGACATCATCGTGCTGACCCATCTGCACTGGGATCACTGCTACAACCTCGAGCTCTACCCGAACGCGAAGATCTACGTGCAGAAGGCGGAGCTGATGTACGCGATCGATCCGCTCCCGCCGCATCTCGTCGCCTACGAGGCGCCCAAGAGCGGCCTGACGAACGCCTGGTACCCGCATCTCGGGCGGATGACGATCGTCGAGGGCGACTTCAACGTCTGCGAGGGAATCGACGCATATCTGCTGCCGAGCCACACGCCGGGCAGCATGGCGGTGGCGGTCAGGACGGAGGGGGGCGTGTACCTGCTCGCCAGCGACATCCTGCCCCTGTTCAAGAACTGGTA
>JAAYXG010000563.1 GCA_012516015.1 Lysobacteraceae bacterium
AACAGTAGGCTCGCGACGACGCCACGAAGGCAAGCCTCTCGATGCGCTATCCGACCCGATCCGACTTACGATGAGCTAGGAGCTGCGGCGACTTCGCGGGCGTTCCTTAGGCGGCGTACGAGCGTGCCGATCAGCAAGGTTGCCCACAGGGCGATGACATAGCACTCGTACAGATCGAGCTTCTGCTCGGCATTCATCTGCGGGAAGAGCATGCTGGCGATCGTGCCGCTGGCGTTCATGCTCAGGTGCAAGAGCACGGCGATGAACAGGCTGCCGGCAGTGCCGTTGAACATCCACGTATAGATGAAGCTCGAGCCGATCACGGCAGCGAAGAACAGCGCAATCGTCGTGAGATCGATCGTGTGTCCGCTGATCGCCGTTCCCGTCTCGGCCCAGAACAGCGGTGCGTGCCAAAGCGCCCAAATGAAGCCGATGATGACGCTCGCCGAGATCGGCTTGCGCTTGTGATCGAGCAGCGGCAATGCAAATCCTCTCCATCCGAATTCTTCGGCGAGCGGACCGAATACCACGGGGACGACAAAGACGATCGGAATCCAAGGAAGCAGACCATAGTTGATCTCGCCCACGCTGCCGCCAAGCCCGACATACAGACCGGTCGCGACCGCGAAGAGGAGTGGGCCGGTCAGCACCGCAACGAAGAGCCAAAAGCCGCCGACCCGGACGGAGAGGGCGCTCTTGAGCAGCGCTTTGAGTCCCGACTTCCCCTCATACAGTCCGGTTAACAGAATGCCCATGAGACTCGGGCTGTACGCGCCGAGCAGGAACAAGACCATCACCAGCGGCGCGGAGGCGAACGGACTGGGGCCGAGCCGATCGATGATCGTGAACCAGCAGGCCCAAGACATTGCAAAGGTGAGAAGCGTGAATGCCAGAAGCCGTTGCGCCATGCCGATTTTCCTCGAGCTTGTTGTTGGTTGCAGCAGGCATGTTGCCTGCTGCGAGCTTGAGACGTGGCACGGCGGCGAAAGGTTGCAGCGGCGGAGAGGGGCCGACCTACACCTTCGAGGCCACCGGCGATGCCCGTTCGAGCTTCGAATCGAGCTCCGCGTGCTGCTGCGGGTCCTGCCTGAAGATATGCGCGGCAAGCCAACCAAACAGGGTCATCGAGAACAACACTTCGGTCAGGTGCGCGGCGCGGAGCTGATCCGTCATGTACGGATTCGGCAGCAACAACTGGAACGAAGAGACGATGCCGAGCGCCATCGCGGCGGTCACGCGACTGTCTCGCGCTCGTCCGTGATTGCCGATCACGAACCACAGGATGACGGCCCACAGCACGCCGCGCGCGAACTGAAACACCGGTATCCATGCGGGAAGCTGCAAATTCTCGTAAGTTCCCGCGAAAGCCGAGCCCGCGAGCGGGATCGCCAGCACGAACCCGGCAACGAAATAGATCGGAACGTACAGGGCACCGATCTTGAGCGTCGAAGCGAGGGGCGGAAGCCACGCCGGTTGCTCGACGTCCTTCGGTTTCGCGTTGACGATCCATACCGCGAGCGGCACGAACAGCAGCGACAGACCAGGGGAGGGCGTCATCGCATCGAGCTCGTAAACGGACGCCTGCATGCGAAGATCTGGGCGCCGCCCAGCCATTTCGGTGTGGAGCATGGAGAGCTGCGATTCATCGATTTGGGTTGTGAGTTCGAGCTGAACGTAGAGCGTTCAGGCAGCGGTACGCTGGCAGTCACGAGCGGCTGGGTGATCTATGGCCGCGAAGACAAGCAGATCCTCGTGCCGGAATACTATTCGCTCGCGTTCGATGGGGAGTCTGCACAGGTTCCCGTGCGCCTCGACAGCTCGAGCGAGTTTCGCAATCGGGTGGATGCCCTCGACGCTCAGCTCACGCTGAATGCTGCAGATCGGCCTCGTGTATCCGATCTCGCGCAGGCAATCGCTGCCCGTGCGCGCGATGAAGACTACTTCACGCTGCTCAACCTGCTCGTCAAACATCCGTCTTTGGCCGCCGGACCGCTGTATCCTCGACTCGCCAAGGCGCTCGGTATCGAACGGATCGACGAGTCCCATCGGGCGCGTTGGGCAAGCGGCGATGCAAGCTCGCGGGAGGAGTGGTGGCAGCGGTTGCCCAAACAACCAAAGAGCTGGTGGCTCAATTGGCGCGACGCGCTATAGCAAACTAGTGTGCGAACGGTGTGGAGTTGTTGGACACATCGCTCAGTGCGCTCGCAGGAGCCGCTTACATCACCCCGTCGTCGCGTCAGTCACGAGCCCGTGCCACGACCATTTCGGGATGCGCAGGCCACTCGGTACATCCTCTTTTTCTTTGTAACGAGTCATCGTTGTCGTAGTCGCCCACGCAAAGTACTCGTGCAGGACTTTGCGAAGTTGCTCGTCGCGCGAGAGCCCGACATCTTCGAGCGCTCGATCGAAGCAGGCGATGGCGCGTTGATCCATCTCCTCGTGAGGCCCGTTGCCGCTGTGCATTCGAACGACGGAGGTCTCAGATCCGTATCGCTCGGAGTACGTACTGGGTCCGCCGAGCGCCTCCGCCCAGTATGCGGCGAGGCGCTCCGTGTGTTGTGGGTGGTAGCCGTGGCTGAACGCGTGGGATACGACCTCGTCCTCCAGCACGCGGGCATGCCAGGCGCTCGCCAGTCTGAGCATCCCGTCGCTACCGCCTGCGGCTTCGTAAATCGTCTGCGCGGTTCTGTCGGAATGCATGAAACTTCTGACTGTGCAAAGAGCCTGCTGATTCAATGCCGCGCTGCGATTCCGTCACCTCTCTTCGCCGGTGGTCTGCCGCAATCGGCCGGTCCGGCGTAGATCGAAACACAGCTCGGGAATACGCTCACTCTCGCAGTTCGATCGGGACTACGCAACACGTTGTAGCGGAGGGTTCAGTCATGCCTAGCTTCAAGACAATCGCTCAGCACGCGTTACACAGGACGTGCATATTACTGCCGGTGGCTCTCGTCTCCAGCGTCATTTTCGTTGCGGTTTACATCGCGCAGCGCGTTTGAGCGGCATTCGAATCATCCGCCATTAACCGACGCGTCCGCTTGGAGACGACTAGCGGGCTCTCATGCCGAGACCGATGTTGATTGGATTGCTCAACACCGCACGATCCCGCGACGCGGCGCGCGCGCGAACCAGGTGCTCCAAGGTGCGCTCGATCTGCGGCAGCTCGGCGTCGGAGATCGAGAGCTCATCCAACAATTCGCCGACGATCGGATTGCTCCAGCGAATCCACTCCCAGAGCGCTGTTCCCGATTCGAACTCCGTGCTCTCGGTGATCGTCTCGACGCGCACCTCCTGTAGACCCGCGGATCTGAGCTCCGCTTCGAGTTTGCCCGGATCCTGAAGTTGAAATGGAAGCGGCGGCGGATCCGTCGGCGGACCTTCGAAGCCCGGACGCACACTGGCGACCGCGCGAACGAAGAAGTCGATGAAGTCGATCCGATGCGGATCTCCGTACGCAACCATGAGGACGTGCCCTCCGGGCACGACGACACGCGCCATCTCCCGAATTCCCTTCGGCATGTCCGGGAACAGCATCACCCCGAACTGCGACCCGGCCAGATCGAACTGCGCATCCTCGATCTCCAGCGCCTCCCCGTTCATGACGCGAGTGTCGATCGCGAGATGTTCAGCGGCGGCACGTGCTCGTAGCCGCTCTAGCATCGCAGGCGATTGATCCACGGCCAAGACGTGCGCTCCCATTCGGGCCGCAGGAATGCTGAGCGCGCCGCTTCCGGCCGCAACATCGAGAAAGCGCATGCCGGTTCTGAGCTGCGCGCGACGAAGCGCGTTCTCGCCGAGCCACATCTGCGTGACGGTATTCGTCCGATCGTAGCCGCTCGCGATGTTGTCCCATTCGTCGCGAGTACTGTGCGGCGCCGCGGATGCGATATCGCCGGCGCGTGCGCGGAAAGGTTGGTTCATCGTCCTCTCCCAATTGCGTACTAGGAGAGGCGACTCTATGCTTCGGGCGCGAGTCGAGTCTTTGCCGAGATCTTCGATTCTTTGCTTCCCAAATACCGATGGACGCGCTTTCGGA
>JAAYXG010000564.1 GCA_012516015.1 Lysobacteraceae bacterium
GCGTCTGTGCAACCTCGGGAGATTCGGCGCCGAGCTGTTCGGTGCGCGTTTCGAGTGCACGCTCGAGCTCGGCCTTTGCCTCCTCCAGCCTACCGCTCGCCAATAGCGCAATGCCGAGCTCGTTCGTAATCGCAGCCGCCTGCACGCTCCTAGCGCCGTGGATCGTCTCTTGCGCACTGCGCGCCCGCTGCAGGAGCGGGATCGCCTCGTCGGGTACGCCGAGACGATTGTAGATTTGCCCGATCGTTCCAGTGAGCGCCGCTAACGTTTCCGGATGATCCATCAAACCGTGCGTGATCCGCTCCGCGCCTTTGTCGAGCAGCTCGCGCGCGGTGACCAAGTTGCTTCGAGTCTTGTAGGGGTCCGATTGCTCGAAGAGCTCGACGAGGAACGAGGACACACGCTCGGCACGCAGCCGTTCCTGTTCGGTGCGCTGCATCTGCAGGAACATCGCGAGCACGAAGGCCGCCAGCAACACCGCTGACATCGATGCGATCGCCGCGCCGACGGCATGCCGAGAGAGAAACTTGCGTGCTCGATACGTCCAGGTGTCGCGCACGGCCGTAACGGGGCGCCCGGCCAAGTAGCGGTGGATGTCGCCTGCGAGCTGCTCGACGCTCTTGTAGCGGCGGTCCGGCTCGATGCGCAGCGCCTTGTGCACGATCGTATCCAGATCGCCCGCGAGCACGCGCTTCAGTTTGTGTGTCGTCGTTGCGCGCCGCTCGGCGATCAAGTCCGATTCTTCCGCGCTCGATAGCGAGCGAGAAAGCGTTGGCAGCCTGCCCTCCAGCAGATCCTTCTCGATCTCGTGCGCGCTGCGCTGACGACGTTGATGAGGCAGGCGTCCGCACAGGAGCAGATACAGCAGGACACCGAGCGAATAGACGTCCGTTGCCGTCGTGACAGGTAGGCCGAGGATCTGCTCCGGAGCCGCGAAATCCGGCGTCATCGCTCGCCCGCCGAGGCGGGTGAGCTCGGTTTCGCCGGCCGCTTCCTCGTTCTCGAGCAGCTTCGCGATACCGAAGTCGAGCAGCTTGATCTCGCCGTCGCGGGTGACCAGGATGTTGGGCGGCTTGAGATCGCGATGGATGACAAGATGCGCGTGTGCATGCGACACGGCTGCACAGATTTGCAGGAACAGATTGAGGCGCGCGGGGATGTCGAGCTTGCGCTCATCGCACCAGGTGTCGATCGGGATACCTTCTTCGACGTACTCGAGCACGAGGTACGACACGCCGAGCGGCGTCGATCCCGCATCCAGCAAGCGTGCGATGTTCGGGTGCGACAAATGACCGAGGATCTTTCCTTCGCGGAGGAAGCGTTCGCGCGCGGACGATTGCGCGATGTGCGCATGCAGGATCTTGACCGCGACGAGACCGTCGAAGCGTCCGTCGCTGCGGCGGGCGAGCCATACCTCGCCCATGCCGCCGATGCCGAGCTGCCGCAGCAATCGATACGCGCCGAAACGGACGTCCGCCGCGGGCGCGTCCGAGGACGCCTGTGCATCCGTGGCACGCCGGCCGCCCGGAATGGCGGTCGCCTCGTGCGATCGGTGCGCACCGAGCAGCGTGAGCACGCGCGCATACAGCTCCGGGCTCGACGTCGCAAGCTGCGCGAGCTCGTGGCTTCGCGCCGCAGGCTCGAGCGCCGCGATGTGTTCGAACAATGCGAAGGCTTTGCGCCAAATCTCCGCTGAGGATGGGGCTGATTGCATGGCACGACGACCTTGCGAGCGTGCACGAGTCGTTGTTGCCCAGCACGCGCCCACATCATAGGCGCGCGCACGATGGAACGACACTGTTTGCTATGCCGCAGTGCGGCGAAGCGACTCGGTGTTGCCGCTACACCTCGCGCACGTGCTCACTCGAGCGGGAGATAGATATCGCTGATCGCCTCGTGCTCGGGTACGTCGGGGAAGAAGCGCACACGTCGCAGGAACAACGGAAAGTCGCGAAGCGATTCGCCGCTTTGGGGTAGCCAGTCTGAGTACAGCCAGCGAATGCTTTCGCCGAGTGTGTTGTCCGAGCCGACGTGTCGCAGGACGGCGCATCGTCCGGCTGGGATCGATTTGGTCTTCACGATCGGGTCGCCGTTCCCGATCTCGTGCTTCATTTCCGCGCACAGATCGAACCGAAACTCCTCGGGTTCGGTGTCTTCGGGATCGTCGTAAAGGATGTTGAACGTGGCGCTGATCGACGGCGGCAACCGATTTCGCTTGCGCCAATCGATGAAGCGGCGAATCGTCTCGCCGAGCAAGCCCGGATCGCCGCGATGCTCGAACACGGCGACGGAAGTTTCGGGGAAGTCGACGATCTCGACCTGCTCGCGTGTCGTTGGCTTCATATGCGTGATCCTCGCGTTGCGAATCGGTTCGTAGCTGTCCTGCCAGCGATCCCATCGCGGCTCCGAGCGAAACTCTGACGGAGACTGGCCGCATAGCTTCTTGAAAGCGCGCGCGAATGCTTCCGGTGCTTCGTAGCCGCTCTCGAGCGCGATCTCGAGCACCGAACGACTGCTGCGAAACGCAAGCTGGTGAGCATCGCGCTTCAAGCGTGTCAGTTGCACGTATCGGAACGGACCGATGCCGAAGAGCGCGGCAAACTGTCGTTGAAGGTGGAACTTCGAGACGTGGGCGATCTGGCTCAGGTGTTCGAGCGACAGATTCTCATCCGCTAGGTGCGCGTCTATGTAACGGAGGAGGTCACGCAAGCGCGCGACGTACGCTTCGGTCGTGTTGGCGCCGGCCGCGAATGATCTCGTCGACTCTTCCATGCGGACAGCGTACCTGCGGAAGGCGGCGAAGTGCCTGACAGAAGTTGCGGGAACGACGTGGCGTCGGCGTTCGGTGGCGCGCTTACGCCGCATTGTCTCAATCGTGCGTCCGCTCCGCTTGCCTCGGCGCGATGGGTACCCAGATCTCGAAGCCTCCCATGCCCGTGCGCCCGTCGAAGCTCGGCGGGTAGCGCTCGAAGAGCGGAGCGTCGACGATCTCGTATCCGGATTCGGGGAGCCACGTCGAGAAGATGCCGTTGAAAGTCTGAGTGACGGATGCCACGTGGTCGCGATGCTGGAACACGGCGTACCGTTGCGGTCCGATGCGAAGGCGCGCGAACTCCGGAGGCACCGTCGAGAAATCCTTCACCTCCACGCCGCACAAATAGTCCATGTTGCCGTCGTCGTCGGTGTTGTAGCAGACGCCATACGCATCCTGCCCGATCTGCGATGGAATGTGCCCCAGGTGCGCGGAGAAGCGCTGCCATTGCAGCGGGATGGCTGCGCGCATCGCGCAGTTGTAGCGCTCGCTGGAACCGGCGATGAGCAAGGCGCCTCGTTCCTGAATGGTGGGCGCCGCAAGCGGAGTGTTCATGATGCTCTCCAGTCTCAAGGGAGGGACGAGTGTCAGACCACGACAGTGCCCTTGAGCGCGTACGGCTTCAGGGGTGATGCCGAACTGATCTCGAAAGGCGCGCGTGAATGCCTCGTGCGACCCGTAACCGTGATCGAGCGCGATGGTGAGAATGTTGTCCGTTCCATCGACGAGCCGCTTCGCCGCTTCCGTCAATCTGCGCCCTCGCAGATAACGCTGCATCGGCTGTCCGACGAGCGTTGCGAACGCTCGCGAGAGGTAGAAGCGCGAGACCTGGCTGATCTGCGCCAAATCATCCAGAGTGACTTCCTCTTTGAAGTGACTCTCGATGTACCAAAGGGCTTTGCTGACCGGATTCACGTTGCGAGCTCACGAGACACGGCTGCACTGTGCCTCGACCGTCGAGATGAGGTTTGATCGAGTTTGCTATAAGGACGTGTGGACGTGTCGATGTGTGGACGTGCGGACGTGCGGACGCAAGAAGGCCATTGAATCTCGACGCTGTTCTGATGCCCGCGCGTCCGGATCGGGGGTGCTTATGGCTACACGCGCGCTACGAATCGACCATGGCTTGCAAGCGCTTGTCCGCGTCGCGTGCGAGCAGGCTCAAGAGGCGGATCATGCCTTTGAAACGGGCATTGAATAATTTCTCGGGCGGCTCGATGGCCGAGCGGGCCGGGATCCAGCGGTAGCTCGCGGCGGCGAAATCGAGCTGACGTATCGCGCGGCGCATTCGCTTCTTCACGTCGCGCGGCAAAACGTGATCGCAGACCTTCATCAGGCGCTCGAGTCGGGCGCGCATGTCCTTGATCGCCTCGTCGAAGAGAGGGCGGAAGCGCTCGTAGCGTTCAGGCGTGTAGTCGGGAATCCATTCCGCGAGCATCAGATCCCAGACGTCGAGGTACGCATGCGAGCTCACGTGGCGCGCCTCGCGCCCGGCGAGCTGCATGAAGTGCGCTTTCCAGAGGTGGCATTCGAGCCGCAGCATCAGGAGCGCCTCGAGGTGGATCTCGAAGGCATCGGGCGAGAGATTGATCGCTTGCTCGGAGCGGCTTTGCAGATTCGCGCTCATGGCACCCTTCGAGCGTTCTGATTCCCCTGGCGCCTATCATGCACCCGACGACCCTGAAAGATAAATAGCGCATTGCAAACGCGTCCGGGCCTGGTGCCGGGCTTTTTGACGGATGGCAGTCGACAATCGAGAGTCGACAGCCAGTAAGAAGAGGGGCGCCAACCGGCGCTCTGCGCTAGCGCCCGAACACGGCCGCGATCGCGCTGCTGCCGCGGCCGAGCGGGTCGCGCCTGATCAGCTTCTCTTCTTCGGCGACCTGACTGAACAAGGCATCGAGGCTTTGCGTCAGGGCATGTTGCTCCAAGTCGAGATTCGGTTTGTTCTGAATGGGCAACGCGTTGTATGCGTTCAGCATCTGCTTGTACTGCCGATAGAACCCGAGCTGCTCGAGATGACGTTGCATGATCGGCAGATAGCGTTGCCGCAACGAGGCTTCGGTCTGCCGTCGGAAGTAGTCCGTCGCTGCGGTTTCATGACCGCGCACGATGCCGAGCGCGTCGCTGATCGTCATTGCGCGGATCGCATCGATGAAAACCGTCTTCGCCTCTGCCGCGGCTTGCTCGGCGCCTTGGTTCATGAGCGCTTCGATGCTATCGATCTGACCGCCCAGACCGAAGTCGCGCAGACGGCTTGCAATCGGCTGCACTTGCTGCGGCAGCCTGATTCGGTACACGGGATGATTGCTGTAGCCGCCTGGCTTCGACAGCAGATCCGAAGCGCGAATGCTGCCGAGCTCGAGCGATTCTTTCACCGCGCGTGCGAGCGCGGACTGACCCTGCGCTCCAGAGGCCACACTGCCGTCCTGCAGGACCTGAGACATCTCGGCGCAGCTCGTGAGCCAGAGCGCGACGATGACGATCTGCACGCGAAAGAGAAATGCCGCACCGAGCTTGGTCATGGTGATCCTCCGTCGGATGAAGTCGCAGTGTACCTGCTTCGCCGACCAGGCTCGCGAGCAGCGTTGGCGTCGACACCGCGTGTCGGAGACAATCAATGACGCTGCCGGTCCAGGCCGCCGCTGGAGCCGTGCGGCGCAATGATGCGAACGGCGTCTCACTTTCCGCCTGCTGGATTCTGTAAAGTGGGATTCGCAGATAAAAAAAGCAGAGCGGCCGTATGCGAATGCTGATCGATCTAGTGAACAATGAGCACGGCTACGCTCGTATCTTCGCAGAGAGGGAAGGCTTCGGGTACGAGCTCAGCACGTATCGTCCTCTACCAATCCCCGATTTGTTCGGCCGCATGACGGGCTTCGAAACCCCCGAGGCAGCCTTCCAGGCCGCCGAGCAGCTGCTCGCGTCCGTGCAGCAATCTCTTCAGCGAAGGACCCGACGCCGGCGTCGTTAGGCGCGGCTTCGATCAGGAAGAGATCAGGAAAAGAAGCAGGAGCACCACAAAGAACACGAAGAGCACATGGCAGAAGGGATACTCAGCTCCCCTTCTCCCATCCGTTTTGTGTTCTTGCGTTCTTTGTGGTGCTCCTGTTCTGTCCCGTTCCGGGCGTCTAGCGCTACTTTTCCAGCAGCGCCTCGGCGATCTGCACCGCATTTAGCGCGGCGCCCTTGAGCAGCTGATCTCCCGCGATGAACAGCGAGATCGAGCGGCCGCTTGGATCGCTCAGATCGCGGCGAATGCGGCCGACGAGCAGATCATCCTGACCGGATGCGTCCTTCGGCATCGGGAAGTAGTTGTTCTCCGCATCGTCGACGAGCTTGACGCCCGGGGCCGTGCCGAGGATCTCGCGCACTTCCGCCGGCGCGATCGGACGCTCGCATTCGAAGCTGACGGAGATGCAATGCGCGCGGAGGATCGGTACGCGCACGCACGTCGCGGAAATGCGCAGATTGGGTTCGCCGAAGATCTTGCGCGTCTCCTCCATGACTTTCGTTTCTTCTTCGTTGTAGCCGGTCTCCGGATCGATGCGCGTGTTGTGGCTGAACACGTTGAAGGCGTAGGGATGCGGCAGCACCTTCGGCTCGTAGCGCTCGCCGGCCAAGTGAGCGCGCGTCGATTCGCGAAGCTCTTCCATCGCGGCGGCGCCGGCTCCGGAGGCCGCTTGATACGTCGAAACGATCAGCCGCTGCAGCGGATTGACGCGATGAATCGGCCAAAGCGGCGTAATCGTCAGAATCGCGGCGCAATTCGGATTCGCGACGATGCCGCGATGATCGCGTATCGTGTTCGCGTTGATCTCGGGCACGACGAGCGGCACGTCGGCGTTCATGCGGAATGCCGAGGAGTTGTCGACGACGATCGTGCCGGAGGCGGCGAGTGCCGGCGCGAAGCGCCGCGAGATCGACCCGCCGGCGGAGA
>JAAYXG010000565.1 GCA_012516015.1 Lysobacteraceae bacterium
GCCCCCACGGCTCTGCGTGACGAATGGGCGCGTCTCGACGGCTTACGACGCGCTGGACCACCCCCGACAGATCAATGCTGACTCAGAGCCCAAACTGCCAGACGATCTTTCGTGTCACGAGCGAAATCCTGCGAGTGGCAGACGGGCAAGTTCGCTGCGGACGGTGTCAGCGTCAGTTCGATGCGCTCGAGCGCTTGATCGAAGAGGACGAAGGCGAGATCGAGTCGAGCCGACCCCGCAGCGCGATGAGCGCCCCGCCTTCATCGGAGCACATCGAAGTCGAGGAACCGCCCACTCACGAAGACATCACCATGGAGGGGCGGCATATCGAGATCAGCGGGACCTACCGTGTGCCCGACCGATACGGCAACGGCGCCGATGAGCTCGAGGAAAAGACGGTCGAGGAGTGGGTCGAGATCGACGAAGAAGACCCGTTCCCACTCAGCGGGGATACGAATGTCGAACGGGACAAGGTCGACGACGAGATCGAAGCGGACAGCGACTCGCAACTCGAGACGGATCTCGATGAAGAAGTCGTAGACGAGGCGCTCGCGGACGAGCAGTTTGCCGCTCATCGTACGACGTCTACCCGAGCCACCGGTTCGCCCCGCTTCGCATACGGTCGATCCGCGCCGATGGACGATGCGAGCCCGGATATCGAGCTGCTTGCACCGCCAACCCAGCGGGCTTCTCACTCGAAGATTTGGAGCTATCTCGTCGCGCCGCTCGCGTTGCTGTTGATCGCGCAATGGGTCCACAACTATCGCGCGACGCTGGCACGCCATCCGACGATCGGCGAGCCGCTACAGTCGCTCTATCGCACCATAGGCATCCCTCTCACACCGAATTGGGATCTGCATGCCTATCAGATCAGACAATGGGGCGTGATCTCGGACCCGAGCTCTCCGGGTACGCTCCGAGTTCGCGCGAGCATCACGAATCTCGCCGAGTTCGCGCAGCCCTATCCGCTGTTGAAGCTCGTGCTCGAAGACCGTTGGGGCGAACAGATTCGAGCTCGCGAATTCGAGCCGACCGAATACTTGGATCCCACGATCTCGCCGAATCGCATGCTGAGCCCAGGCCAGCAGACGAACGCGAGCATCGTCATCGTCGATCCGGGCCCCGATGCCGAAGGCTTCCGATTCGACGTGTGTTTGCGCGGCAGCGCCGGCACCGTGTGCGCGGAAGAGGTGCGGCGGCGGCGCTAGGCGGGCATGGGGCATGGGGCGTGGGGCGTGGGCCAGAAAGAAAGGCCGGCTCGCGCCTCACGTAGAAGCGTTCGGTTGAACGATACCGTGCGACTTGTCGTATGCTCCGCGCCCTCTCTGACCCGAGCCCCATGCCTCGAGCCCCTCGCCCTTAGCAATGCTCCGAATCGGCCCCTTCACCCTTCCCAACAATCTCGCGCTCGCGCCGATGGCGGGCGTGACTGATTTGCCGTTTCGATTGTTGTGTCGGCGAATGGGCGCGGGAATCGCGGCGGGCGAGATGCTGACGAGCGACGTGCGTTTGTGGCGCACGGAGAAATCGCAGCGCCGAATGGATCACAGCGGCGAAGCCGAGCCGCGCATCGTGCAGATCGCGGGAGGCGATCCGGAGATGATGGCAAATGCCGCGCGCCTCAACGTCGATGCCGGCGCTCAGATCATCGACATCAACATGGGCTGCCCGGCGAAGAA
>JAAYXG010000566.1 GCA_012516015.1 Lysobacteraceae bacterium
CATGCATTCCGCTGTCCGAGGCCGGGAACGGGAGGACGTGGGCGACGGAGTAGGCGCTAGCGCGCGTGTAGAGTGTCATGCCAGGGCCGCCGTGCGGCGGCTTCTTCGACTCTGCGCCATACCTGCCAGCTTGCGCTCTACGCAACCGTACGTTGCCGCGCACGCTCCTGACGTACTTTACACGTTACACATTACACACCGCGCGTGCGGCTAGAGGCCGTACGCCCGGTATTCGCCGCTGCAATGTAACAGCGCCATCATATAGAGCATCCCGTCGTAGTAGCGCAGGGGGCCTGCGGGGATGGGGCGTTCCCACAGCGCTCTGACGAAGTCGAGGCGGCGCGGATGATCCGCCGCGAGGCTCGCGGTTGCGTTCATTGCAACGAGGCCGGTCGGCTGATCGTCGCCGAGCGGTTTGCCGTCGAGCGTGTAGAGCGCGACATAGTCGTCCATGCCTTGCGAGGCGAAGAAGGCTTGCAGGCGATTGCTCAGCTCGACCTGCCGCGGATCTTTCGCCCACCACGACCAGTCCATCGACCAATTCATCGCAGAGCGCCACGCGTCGTAGCGAAAGTCGACGGCATCGGGACGCCACGGAGCGGCCCATGGCGTTGCATCGAAGTTGCCGTAATCCGGGGTGAGCGCCGTTTGCGGGTGTGCGGCTCGATAGAGATAGTCGCGACTGACCTGCGCGGCTTCGCTCCAGAATGCGCGATCGGCCTCCGGTCCGACGCGGGCCCAGACTTCGTAGAACGCAGGTAAGTGGTAGGACGGGTCCGTGTGGTCTTTGTTCGTGACGTGAGGCGTGAACCGGACCATTTTGACCTCCTTGTCGAATAGGCTCTCGCCCGTCATCTCGCCGCGATTCGTCATGCCCGTGATCGGCTCGCGATGGAGTGCATCGCTCAGGAGCCGATCGGCTTGCGCTTTGTAGTCGTAGATGCCCTCGCCATTGCCCCAGCGGGCAGCGGCGAAGTAGAGCGCGGTGATGAAGTACTCCTCGCCATCCGGGGCCGGCATCTCGTCGATCGGTTCGCCGTTCGTCTTCACGGACCACGCGAAGAAACCGCGCGCGGGATGATCCGGCCGCGTGTGATAGGCGTAGGTCTTCGCCCAGTTCCAGATCGCATCGAACTCCTGCTTCTTGTCCATTTGCAGCGCGATCATCATTCCGTACGAAAGTCCTTCGGACCGCACATCGTCGTTGTTCACGTCATGTATATAAGCGAGCGGTCCGCGCTCGTTCGTGCCCGCGGGGTAGAAGACCGCTTCGTTCTCCGGATCTCCATGGAACAATTGCTGAAACGCTGCCTGGACCTTCGCGGCGATTTCCGCCTGCGGGTAACCGGCTTCCGCGAAGAGGTTCGGGTACTCGCCGGATGCGACGCTGCCCTGTCTCCTGGCCGCAGGCGATTCGTTCGATGCTTTGCCGCACCCGACCAAGCAGCCGAAAAGGAGCAGATAAATCGCGGCCGCAGAAAAACGGCGAATTCGATGGATCGACATTCTCCCCTTCCAGCTCGAGAGTAAATTCGTTCTAGTTCGAACCGTAGCGGCTCGTTCTCCCTTGCGGCGAAGAATACCCGAATTCCTCGACGCTGACCGCGGTTGTGTTCACAACCGCTCGCGGCCGAAATCTCACTGCCGATCGCTCGCGAGCCAGCGCGCCTTCACGCGCAGCCGCCGCAGCTCGAACGCGCCCCAGAGGCCGAGCCCCACGAGCAGCGGCAGCACTTCGAACAGTGCGCGATAGGCAAGAACCGCGCCGAGCAGCTTCGCGGGCGGCACGTGCGGCAGCATGAGCAGGAGGGCGGCTTCCAGCACGCCCAAGCCCGCCGGCACATTGCTGATCTGCCCGGCGAGAAACGCGATGCAGTAGATCGCGATGAATGCAGGCCAACTCATGCCGAGCTCGGGCGGCATGACGAGATACAGAATCCCGGTATTGCACAATATCTGCGCTATGCCGAGCGCGATTTGCACAAACGTGTGCTGCAACGACGGAAGACGCAATTGCTGACCGCCGATCGCGATGGGTGCGGTGCGCAGCTTCACGAACAC
>JAAYXG010000567.1 GCA_012516015.1 Lysobacteraceae bacterium
CAAACTCGAAGTCTTCCAGCTTGCGGATTCCCTAACACTCTCGATTTACGCAGTTACTCGTCGATTTCCCGAAGACGAGCGCTACGGGCTCACGAGCCAACTTCGACGAGCTGCCGTTTCGATCGGAGCGAATATCGTCGAAGGCTGCTCACGCTCGACCAAACCTGACTACGTTCGCTTCCTTGGTCTCGCCTACAGTTCGGCACGAGAGGTCGAATACGAGCTATCGATCGCGAGACGTCTGGGCTACTTGGATGCCCCTGCTGCGGAAAAGGTCGAGCTCCTAGCGCTTCGAACATGCCGGGGTCTGCATGGCCTCATACGTGCACTGAACTAGAATTCTGCGCTCTGACCCTAGCCCCCAGGCCCCAAGCCCCGAGCCCTTTTGCTAGCGGGCTCGATAGCCGGACGTTATGGGATATCTCCAATCTCTCCCGAACGCTCTGTCGCTGATTCTCACGCCTGGCGGTGCCTGGCGGCGCTTGTATTCGTTGCGCTTCACCATTTCGAGCACGCGACCGACCGTGGCTCGGTCGAATCCGCGCTCGGTAATCTCGTCCACTGACAGATCGTCTTCGATGAAAAGCTCGAGAATCGGATCCAGCACTTCGTACGGCGGCAGAGAATCCGAATCCTTCTGATCGGCGCGAAGCTCCGCCGAAGGCGGTCGCTCGAGCACGCGTTCGGGAATCGCCGGGGAGATCGAGTTTCGGTACTTCGCGAGCCGATAGACGAAGAGCTTGCTGCAATCCTTGATCGGCGCGAAGCCGCCCGCCATGTCGCCATACAGCGTGGCATAACCGACCGCCATCTCGCTATTGTTGCCGGTCGTCAGCACCATGCGGCCTGTCTTGTTCGAAATCGCCATCAAGAGCAGTCCGCGGCAACGAGATTGAATGTTCTCCTCGGTCGCATCGGGCGCACGCCCCTCGAACACGTCCTTGAGCGCGGTCAGCGCAGCTTCGAACATGCCTTCGATCGGAATGACGTCGTAGCGCGCCCCTAGCTGCTTCGCCTGTACGGCCGCGTCCTCTAGGCTCATCTCCGAGGTGTACCGCGAGGGCATCATCACCGCACGCACGCGCTCCGCGCCGAGCGCGTCAACGGCGATCGCGAGCGTCAGTGCCGAGTCGATGCCGCCTGACAGTCCCAAGACAACGCCGGGAAAGCCGTGCTTGCGCACGTAATCGCGCACGCCCAATACAAGCGCGTTGTAGACGCTTGCTTCGTCCGATTGCGGCGGTTGGATCGGCCCGGGCCGCGGCACCGCCCGATCGCCGACCAGATCGATCTCCACGGCAAACACGTCTTCTTCGAAATGAACGGCACGCCGAACCACATCGCCGTCCGCGTTCATGACGAAGGAACCGCCATCGAACACGAGCTCGTCTTGGCCGCCGACCATGTTGAGGTACACGACCGGCAGCTTCACATCTCGAATGCGTTCTCGAACGACGTTTTCCCGGCGGCTCTGATAGTCCAATGAATAAGGCGATCCGTTGATCACGACGAGCAGTTGTGCGCCGGCCGCTTTCGCCGCGCGCGCAGGGTTGGGCTTCCAGATGTCTTCGCAGATCAGTATCGCCGTGCGAATGCCATTCAGCTCGACGATGCAGGTGTTCTTACCGTGCTCGAAATAGCGCTTCTCGTCGAACACAGCGTAGTTCGGCAGCTCCTGCTTGCGGTAGTTCGCAAGCGTCTGCCCGTCGCGAACCATGATCGCAGAGTTGAACGTTCCGTCTTCCGCGTACTCTGGATATCCCACGACGACCGAGATTCCGCGAGTTTCGGAGCGCACGCGCTCGACTGCCGCTGCGACCTGCCGACGCATGCCCTTGTGGAACAGCAGATCCTCGGGCGGATAGCCGCACAACGTGAGCTCCGGAAACAGCGCGACATCCGCTTGCAGCCGCTCGCGCGCGTCGGCGACCGTATCGAGAACGCGCTGCGTGTTGCCGGCGACGTCTCCGACGAAAAAGTTCAGCTGCGCGAGCGCGAGCCGGAGTGTGGGCGTGGACATTCTGCTTGGGCTGGAGAACTGGAGATCGGAGGCGGGATTATTCCCTTCTCGCACGCGCGGGGAAAGGGAAGGACGGGTCACAAACCCTGTTTGCCTTCCTGATCCTCTGGAGGACCGCTTCGCTCGCGGGAGCGATCTGAGCTCCCTTTCCCCGCGGAGCGGAGCGGCGCATTTCCTTCGCCTAGCTTCCCTCCCCCGCTCCGCGGGGGAGGCTTAGTGAGGGGGAAAGCACGGGGAACTAGCTATCTTTTCCTCGCCCGCTTTACGGCCTTCGCTGGCTTTACGGATTTCGCCCGCTTCGCGCGCGCCGGCGCGCTCTTGCGTGCAGGCGGCTTCTTCTTTGCGGGCGCCTTCTTCTTTGCAGCTGCCGTCTTCTTGCTCTTCACGCTCGCTTTACGCTTCGCGTTCGCCCTGCTCTTTACACCCGCCTTGCTCTTCGCGCTTGCTTTGCTCTTGGCCGGCTTCTTCGTAACCGGTTTCTTCGTTGCCTTCGTCTTCTTGCCGGTGACCACGAACGTGCTCTTCTGCGTGCTTGCGGCGCGAGACTTGCGCGCACCGGCCTTCGCGAGCTGCTCGGCGATCGCGGCACCCAAGTCCGCGGGACTCTTGACCGTGCGCACGCCTGCGCGCTCCAAGGCTGCGAACTTCTCCGCGGCCGTTCCCTTACCGCCCGACACGATGGCGCCCGCGTGTCCCATCCGCTTGCCCGGCGGCGCAGTGACGCCGGCAATGTAGGCGACGACCGGTTTGGTCACGTTCTCGCGAATGAACTCGGCGGCCGCTTCTTCATCGCTGCCGCCGATCTCGCCGACCATGATGATGCCTTCCGTCTGCGGATCTTCTTCGAAGCGTGCGAGCACATCGATGAAGTTCATGCCTCGCACGGGATCGCCGCCGATGCCGACGCAGGTGCTCTGTCCGAGACCGACG
>JAAYXG010000568.1 GCA_012516015.1 Lysobacteraceae bacterium
ACGGTCGACTCGACGTGCTGAACGTCGAAGTTGAAGGACCACGTGTCGTTCGGCGTCCACTTGAAGTTGAAGCCGTAGTCGGAAGTGACGTACTGCTGGTCCACATCGCGCCGGATGTTGTTGCTTTGCAGGCCGTTGACGGGCAGCCGTGCCTCGCCGTTCTGATCATCCCGCCACCCGAGCGGCACAGTGATGAGGCCGTTGGTGAAGATGTTGCTGTCGTTGAATCCGAACTGCGTCCCGGGCACCGCGACCGGCTCACGGCCGTCACCCTCCGCGACGTCGGTCGCGATCTCGACCGCATGCTCCGTCCAGGCCACGCTCGCATCGGAACGTAAGAACTGGAACGTGGCGAGCATCGTGTCGTCCAGGCTTCCCCATTGCGCCGCAAAGCCGGTACCGATGCGTTCGCGTTCCGTCGTTTGGGAGCGAAATGCCGCCCCGGACGGAAACCATACGCTTCTATCCGGATCGTCGGCGACGCGGCCCGTGCGCTCGCGGAAGCTCGACGCTTGCATGCCGTCCGAACGCGTCATGAGCTCCGAGTAGACGGCGTTGACCAAGAGGCCGAACTCGCCGACGTCCGTCAGCCAGCGATTGGAGTAGAGCGCGGATGCTGTCGGCGACCATTCTTCGGCGAAGTCGCCGTAGTTCGCTTCGGCGGAAAAGGCGAGCGTTTGCCCCGCGGAATCGAACGGCACACGCGTGCGCAAATTGACCGTACCGGCCAATCCGCCTTCGATCATGTCGGCCGATTGATTCTTGTACACATCCACGCCGCCCATGAGCTCGGGCGGAACGTCGGAGAAGCTCAGGAAGCGGCCGTTGTTCGCCGAGAACGTATCGCGGCCGTTGAGCTCGCTGCGCACGGAGTTGAGGCCACGCACGACGACGCCGCTGCCTTCGACCGAGAAGTGGTCCGGATCGTTGCCCGCGGCGAATCGGCTGATGGAGACACCTGGAATACGCTGCAGCACTTCCGTGACGCTGCGATCGGGAAGGGCACCAATGTCCTCGGCCGTCACCGAGTCGACGAATACTTCGGCGTCGCGTTTGATGTCCTGTGCGTTTTGCAGACTCTGCCGAATGCCGGTGACGATGATTTCTTCGACCTCCTGGTCGTCACTTGCAGCACCGCCACCCGCAACGCTTTGCGCGTACGCTTGCGGCTCGATGGCAAGCGCACACAAAGCAAGCGCGGGTACACCGCGGCGGAGCGTCGATGACAAGACAGTTTTGATTGATATGGAGATTCTCGTTAGATCGTTGTTGTTTCTACTCGACACATGTTCGGTCTCTAAACCTGACATGAGTGCCTCCCAATTGTTGTTGTGCCAGTGACCCCCCTGCGGCGATGATTGGTCAGGCCGGGCGTGATTGCAAGATCCAATGCTTATAATCTCAGCACTGCTATCGCTACCAGAATGCGCCACTCACGCGCCCGTTGAGAGATCACCATCCTCAATCAACAACGATCACGAACGGTCATCCGCGAGCAACAATTTGAACTAGCGCGCTTCATAAGCGTATCGTCGCGGCCACAACAAGGTCGAAGCGCACGATCGAGCAGCCCCTAAGACTCAGTCTATGCACAGTTCCGCAAGCCCCGTGGACAGCACGACGCAGAGCGGTCAGAGCGCGCATGCCAGCGATGAGCCGATTCGCAGCGTGTTGATCGTCGGCGGCGGCACAGCCGGTTGGATGTGCGCCGCGGCCTTAGCGCGCGCGCTCGGGCAACACATCCGCATCCGCCTCGTCGAATCCGCGGAGATCGGTATCGTCGGTGTTGGTGAAGCGACCATCCCGCCGATCGTCACGTTCAATACGCTGCTCGGCCTCGACGAGAACGACTTCGTCAGACACACGAACGCCACCTTCAAGCTCGGCATCGAATTCGTGAACTGGGCCGAGATCGGCCATCGTTACCTGCATCCGTTCGGTGCGATCGGCATCGACATGGAGGCGGTGAAGTTCCACCAGATCTGGTTGAAGCTGCGCCAACTCGGCGATACGTCCTATATAGACGAGTATTCGTTGACCGCTGTCGCATCCAAGCTCGGACGCTTCGCGCGCCCGAGCCCGGATCCGCGCTCGGTGATGTCGAGCATCGCGTACGCGTTTCATTTCGACGCGGTGCTCTACTCGCGCTACCTCCGCAAGTACGCCGAGCGACGCGGCGTCGTGCGCACCGAGGGCAAGATCGTGGAAGTGAAGCTGCGCGAGCGCGACGGCTTCATCGAGTCGGTCTTGCTCGAAAGCGGGGAGCGAATCGACGCCGATCTGTTCATCGATTGTTCCGGCTTCAGAGGCCTTCTGATCGAGGAGGCGCTCAAGACCGGCTACGAAGACTGGACGCACTGGCTGCCGTGCGATCGAGCGGTCGCGGTGCCCTGCGAGGGCGTGA
>JAAYXG010000569.1 GCA_012516015.1 Lysobacteraceae bacterium
CCAGGGCATGCTGCTGTTCTTCGTGCTCGCCGTCTGGTGGATCATTCGCTGCGTCAAGGGATTGAAGTATCTGGATCAGCGCGTCGCTTATCCGGATCCTGAAGGGTGGGGCTTCTGAGCGTACGCGGGTCGTCGGTCCGCTTACGTCTGCCGATTCACGAGCGCTTACATATATATGTATCGCCCACGGGGCAGTCGGCGCTTGCATTGAGGGTGAGAATCATTATCATTTAGGAATGGCGACTTCCTCGACTCCCCCTCTGCTCGACGCAGAGTTGCGCTCGCCGGCCGACGAGACGCGTTCTCGCGGCCCGGCGACGCCTTTGGTGCACTCCGAGGTCTTGTTCGGGAAGTATCGCGAGATTCTCATCGAGCATGCGGGCAGCTATTACCGACTCCGCATGACTCATAGCAACAAGCTGATTCTGACGAAGTAGCACGCACTTGCCGCGTGCTCGGCAGCGCGGCGGGCGCTCCGCGCGTTTTGGCGGGTCACACGCTGACGTGAACTCGCGCTCCCGTGCTCGAGCTCTCGTAGGCGCCTTGTTTGCCGTAGGTCTTCGGTTCGCTGGCGCGCCCGGTCAGCACATCCAGCATGCCTTCCACTTTCTTCATGCGAGCGGCGACGAGCGCACCGTTGCGGTCGTTCGAGGCGCGGCAGCGCCCTGCGCGATCCGCACAATCGGCCCAGCGCTGCTTGAGCTCGCCCGACGTGTCGCACCAACCGAGCAGGCGCTCGAGTCCCGTGATATCGGCCGGTAAATTCATCATGCGGCACATCGAGCGCCGCTCTTCTTCGATGCGGAGCAAATCGCCGATGCACGTCTGTCGCTCTTCGCCCGCACGCTCGAGCGCGTCCACGTCATTCGCGATGAGCAGCTCGTGCTCGCGATCGAGAGCGCTCTGAAGGCGTTCGAGCACGCCGGCTTCTTCGATGAGCAGCTTCTCGAGATGCTCGCGACAGACCGTCGAATCCAATTTACTTCTCCGCTGCGCGCAGATCCTGATCCATGCGCATCAACTTCTCGGCGATGCGCTCGGGCGCGACTTCATAGCGCCCCTCTTCGATCGCCAAGCGAATCTCGGCAACGCGAGCTTCGTTCACGACTGGCATGCTCTGCACAGCCTGTTCGAGAGCAGCGAGCTGCCGCGCCTGGTCCGTTATTTGTACCGGGCTGCTGGTTGCGACGGATCCCGCTGGCGTGCTCGTGCTGTCGCGCGATTTGGACACGGATCTGTCGCCGCCGACCTGCGCCGGTCGATTCTCGAAACCACCGATCTTCGTAGTCACGTCCCGATCTCCTCAGTCATGGAGCCGTTAGCGGCAGCATTTCTGAGAACTTTAGCACTGCGGTCGGTCGCGGCCTGAGTAAGGCGTTAGGGAGAACTCGCAGTGTCATCGCGCGCTCCCTTGGAATACGTCAAATGGAGCTGACTGAGCGTCCGCGTCCGCAGCCGCATTCGGGCGCAACGTACGTAGGTTCCCCTCCGGGAAACACCCAGCGTCAGGAAGTCGACGCGGGATACGAGCGTGCTTCGCACGATCTTCACAGCCCCACTCTGACGACGCTATCGCTTTCAACGACACCTTCCACAACCTTGAGCGAGCTCACATTCTGAACGCGCACGCGATCGTGTGCGGCACCTTCCGTCAATGCCTGCCCGCGAGCGCGTATCTCGACGCCTCCGCTTTGCGCAATTAGCGTGACCTGTTGGCCGCGCCGCACGAGGATGTCCGGCGCCAGTGTGTCGGCGGTCAACGCGCTGCCGGCGGGCAATGCTCGGCGCAAGCGATGTCCCTGCAGACTCGCAGTATCGGTGATGAAATTCGCTGCGGTGCCCGGTAGACGACGAACCTGCGGCTCGACGTCGGCGAGCGTCACGCGCGCTCGGCGCGCCAGCGCTCTGCGAAGCACGAGCACCGACACTTCGGTTTCGATCGCGACGGGCACATAGACCGTCCACGGCGCATCACCCGGACAGCGCACTCCGATCGTGACGCGGGCCGCGAACGAGTTGGTGTGCGGCGCGAACGCTTCCAAAGGCACCTTGCACATATGAAGCCGCAGCCGAGGGTCGAGGTCGGACGCGGTAACGAAGTGCTTCGCACTTCCGTCCGGAAGATGCGCGCGCACGAATTCCTCGGCCGCCGCTTGAATCGCAGGCAGCGGCTGCGTGCTTGCGCTTACCCACGGCGCGACTGTCATGAAGAACGCGAATATCAGTAGAGGTGCGGTACGTTTCACTGCCAGCTGCAACCTTTGTCGTTTCATTGACGCTGGTGAAATAGGAGCAAGTGAGATGCCAGAAGAGGGGCTTGGCGCTTGGGGCTTGGGGCCTGGGTCGGAAGAAGAAGTCGAAGATGTGACGTAGTGCACGAGCGGTCACGGAAGCGTCCGCACAGGAAGCACAAACTTAAGATTGAAGCGCTCTGGAATGCGAGCGTGAGTGAACGGGCCAATGGATTCGGCTGGGCCGAGCACACATAGATAATGTGCGGCCATCGCCCAGGCTGTCGCATTTTGCCGGCGGCAATTTGTTGCCGCTCGCTCGCGTGAACGCAGTCGCAAGTTTCGAGGCGCGTCCAACGGATTAGTTCCGCAATCACCAAGCTCCAAGCCGCAAGCCGCGATGTGGCATGTTGCTTGCTAGGTCCTTCGTCAGACATTTTTCTGACGGAGGCAGCGATGCCGACGAAACTCGATTCGTACTTGGGCGTGCATGCGACGGCGCTGAAGCTGCGTTCGCGGCGCACCGAAGTGCTCGCGGCGAATCTTGCGAATGCAGATACGCCGAACTATCGCGCCCGCGACATCGACTTCAGAGCGGCGCTCGCGCAAGCGGACGCGAAGAGCAGCGGGGTGCATCTCGCGACGACGAAGGCGGGACACATCGCTACCACTGGCGTTAACGGCAGCTCCGC
>JAAYXG010000570.1 GCA_012516015.1 Lysobacteraceae bacterium
ACAACACGAAGCTCGAACACGCCAAAGCGCTCGGCGCGGACGACATCGTCAACAATCGCGATGCCGCCGAGGCCGTTGAGCGAATCCAGCAGATCGTCGGTGCACGCGGCGCGGGTCTCGTCCTCGATTGCGTCGGAAATCAGCCAACGCTCGACCTCGGCGCAAAGCTGCTCGGTCGAAACAGTGCGTGGACGATCGTTGGATTGGGCGGCGGACATCATGATTTCCACCATGGAAGCACGCCCTATGGAACATCCATGAGCATCACCTATTGGGGCGCTCGCGTCGAGCTCATGGAAGTGATCGCGATGGCGCGCGCCGGCCGGATCCGCGCGGAGACCACCAACTATCCGTTGAGCGAAGCGGTTGCGGTCTATGACAAGCTGAAGAAAGGCGAGATCAAAGGACGCGCGGTGCTGGTGCCGGAGTAGCGTCCGTCTCGCAACGTGGCGATAGCTCGACCCGGCGCGGAGCCGGGCGGCGGAGTCGCCGCCATTAGTTAACTGTCACGATGGTTGCGGCGGAGCGAGTGACAGCATAATGCCTATCGGTGACGGTACGACAGACTTCTTTCGAGTTGAGGAAATAGCGATGTACAAAACAAGAATCGATCTCTCCAAATCGGTACGCGACAAAGTGATACCGATCTTGCAAGCGCGTCTCGCGGACTCAATAGATCTCATGATGCAGGCGAAACAGGCACACTGGAACGTGAAGGGTCCGAGCTTTATCGCATTGCATGAGCTCTTCGACGACGTCGCAGAGATCGTCGAAGGCCATGCAGACACGATTGCCGAGCGAATCACCGCGCTCGGCGGGCGCGCAGATGGGACCGTGCGCATTGCCGCAGCCCAATCGAAGCTCGAGGAGTACCCGCTCGAGATCACGGCGGGAACGGATCACGCCGCCGCTTTGGCCGATCGGCTGGCCGCGTTCGGCAAAGCGGTCCGCGATGCCATCAATGCCACGGGCGAGGCAGGCGATGCCGATACGTCCGACCTGTTCACGGAGATTTCGCGCGAAATCGACAAGCAGCTCTGGTTCGTCGAAGCGCATCTGCAGGCAGAACGCTAGCGCGTTCCTCTAACCGAGATCCCTGCGAGCCGTCCTGGTATAGATCGATCAGTGTCGCTGCTCGCGCATTGCGTCCGGATCGGAGATGAGGTCGACCGGCCCTGCGTTGTCCGTCGAGGAAGCGTGGCCGGCCTCGACCGCATTTCTTAACGAGCGACGTGTGCCTCATCCGATCGGGACCGGTACGAACACCTGAGCCCCTCTGCGCTCGATCAGGAGCGCTACGGTACTCGGGCCGTCCTCAACCGCATCGCGGAGCTGCTCGACCGATTCGATTTCAGTTCCGTTCACGCCGACGATGATGTCGCCGGGTAGAACGCCGGATTCCGCCGCTGGGCTAGTGACTCGTTCCACGACCAGCTCCCCTTCAGTGTCTATGCGTGCTTTCTCTTCCTCGGTAAGCGGTCGCACGGCGAGACCGAGCTTTGCATCCGCGCCTTTCGCGCGTGGGCTCGAGGCGCGTTGCGCGGGGGTGTCCTGCATCTCTTCGATTCGAACATCCAGCTCACGTTGTTTGCCTTCCCGCCAGATCGTGAGCTCCGCTTGCTTGCCAGGTTGGAGCCCGGCGATCGTGACGGCTAACTCGTTCGAGCGCTCGACCGGCTCATCGTTGATGCCGAGGATCACGTCGCCCGCTTTGAGGCCGGCGTCGGCGGCGGGTCCTTCCGGATCGACCGAGCTCACGAGCGCGCCTCGCGGCCGGTCGAGCCCGAACGATTCGGCGAGCTGCGCATTCACGTCCTGAACCGTCACGCCGATACGTCCGCGAACGACGCGGCCGTTCTTGATGAGCTGCTCGCGAACATCCATTGCCACATCGATCGGAATCGCGAACGACAATCCCATGTAGCCGCCGGTCTGGCTGAAGATCATCGAGTTGATCCCGACGACCTCGCCGTCCAAGTTGAAGAGGGGGCCGCCCGAGTTGCCGGGATTGACGGCCACATCGGTTTGGATGAAAGGGACATAGCTACCGCCGCCGAGCGCACGCGCCGTAGCGCTCACGATTCCAGCGGTTGCACTGTTCTCCAGACCGAATGGAGAGCCGATCGCGAGCACCCATTGGCCCGGCGAGAGCGCCGACGCATCCCCGATCTGAACCGTCGGCAAATCGTTGGCGTCGATCTTGATCACCGCGACATCCGTGCCACGGTCCGCACCGATGACCTCCGCGGTGAATTCGCGTCGATCGGTCAGGCGAACCGTGACCGAATCCGCGTCCGCCACGACATGTGCGTTAGTCAAGATGTAGCCGTCCTCCGAAACGATGAACCCCGATCCCGCACCGCGCGCGGGCGCCGGGTTCGGCTGCGCGAATCCTTCCGGCGCAGGAATGCCGAAGCGGCGGAAGAAGTCGGACAGCGGATCTTCCGGGTTCACGGGCACGCTCGCCGTCGGGCGGGCTGATTGTCGAACCTCCACGAAGACGACCGCATCGCCGTATTGACGGACGAGCGGCCTGAAGTCCGGCAGGCCAGTGGTCTGCGTCGACGTTCCCGCCGATGTTTCAGCGCGGTTCGACTGCTCACGGTCGCCTTGTGCACTTTGCGCATTCCCGTTTTGTGCGCAGGCGCCCAAAGCACATGCCAAGCACGACGCAAGAAGTGCATGGAGCATTTTCAGAGAGGTACTCACTGCTGCAACTCCGATAGACGAGCGTTCGCCTCACGAGTGGTGAAGCAACGGGAGATGCGTCTTGAAGTTCCGCGTCTTCCGCGGTGTGGGGAGCCTGCGTGCGATCGCGGCATAATGTGCCGGATGATGGCGGTGCTGCGTTCCGTTTCACACCGGGAGGCCGCAATATCGCGGCAACCAGGGCTCGCGGCGCTTCCGCGCTTCGCGGAAGATGCGATACACGAAATTCGAGAGGCAGCCTTGAACGTTTTAACTCATTGGATCGACGGCAAGCGCGTCGGAGGTAACTCGGACCGTAGCGCCGATGTTTTCAATCCAGCCCTCGGGCGTGTCAGCGCGAGCGTGCCATTGGCCTCGCGGGGGGAGGTGGATGCTGCCGTGCGCAGCGCCCGCAGCGCTGCCGCTGGATGGGCTGCGACGCCGCCTCTGCATCGCGCGCGCGTGTTGTTTCGATTTCGAGACTTAGTAGAGCGAGAAGCTGCCGAGATCGCCGCGCTGATCTCTCGCGAGCATGGCAAAACGATCAGCGATGCCCGGGGCGAGATCGTGCGGGGTTTGGAAGTCGTCGAGTTCGCGTGCGGCATTCCGCACCTATTAAAAGGCGAGTACAGCGCGAATGTCGGTACCGGCGTCGATGCGTTCAGCATCCGTCAGCCCTTGGGGGTAGTCGCCGGTATCAC
>JAAYXG010000571.1 GCA_012516015.1 Lysobacteraceae bacterium
CAAGTTGGACCCGCGATTGCTCACGCTCGCGGAAAAGGAGGTGCCCGACGCGCGGCATCGACTCGATCACGTGCTCAAGCTCACCGACGAAGCCGCACATCGTACGCTCGATCTCGTCGAGCAGGCCGCGCCGCTTGCAGAGCGTACCGCGCGCGAAGCCGCCGATATCGTGGAGCTGTGGCAGCGCTTCCGCGCGCGCAGCATCGCGGTCGACGAGTTCCAGCGAATGGTCGAGCGCATGGACGTCTTCCTCGATGCTACGCGCAAGGATATGGACACGGTGCGCAGCAACCTCTCCGAGGTTTTGCTCGCCCAGGGCTTTCAGGATCTCTCCGGGCAGATCATTCGGGGCGTCATGAAGCTCGTCACGGAGCTCGAAGTCGCGCTCGCCGACCTGATCCGTCTCTCGCGCGCGGGCCCGCGCAGCGGCCAGCCGCTGAGCGATGAAACGCATCGCGGCTTCGGTCCTGCGGTTCCGGGCGTCGACCATGGGCCAGCCGTCAGCGGTCAGGACGATGTGGACGCCTTGTTGTCCGGCTTGGGTATGTAGCGGGTCGTGACCAGTGACTCGCGGGTAGCAAGAAATCGATCTGCAATAGATGAGGAAGTCGCCAGCATGCTCGTTCTCACGACCCGCAATCCGCTAATCGCGAATTACTAGACAATGGACATTCTCAGTCTCATCGGTTTGTTGCTTGCCGGTTGCGCTGTGCTCGTCGGCTCGATCCTGAAAGGCGCGGGCCTGAAGGCGCTGGTTTCCATGGCGGCCTTCATGATCGTCGTCGTCGGCACGGTGGCAGCGATCTGCGTGCAGACGCCGTTGCCCGTCATGAAGCGGGCGATGCGCATCCTGCCGTGGATCTTCCGTCCGCCGGATGTGAGACGCGTGGACCTCATCAAGCGGATGGTCGAGTGGAGCAACACCGCACGCAAGCAAGGATTACTGGGCCTCGAAGGCGCGATCGAGAAGGAACCGGACGATTTCGTGCGCAAAGGCTTGCAACTCGTCGTCGACGGCAGCGAGCCCGACGTCATTCGCAACACGCTGGAGGTCGATCTGCACGTACGCGAGCAAGCAGATACGCGCGCCGCAAAAGTCTTCGAAGGCATGGGCGTCTATGCGCCGACGCTCGGCATCATCGGCGCGGTGCTCGGTCTCATGTCCGTCATGCAGAACCTCGCCGACCCGAGCAAGCTCGGCCAAGGCATTGCCGCCGCGTTCGTCGCCACGATCTACGGGATCGGTCTCGCGAACCTGTTCTTCCTCCCGGCCGCAAGCAAGCTGAAGGTCGCGATTCAGTCGATGAGCGAAGCACGCGAGATGGTCATCGAAGGGATGATCTCGATCGCACAAGGCGAGAACCCGCGCAGCATCGAGTCGAAGCTGCAGGGGTACTTGCACTGAGCGCGTGCTCAGTGCGGGCGTGGGGCTTGGGGCCTGGGGCTAGGGTCGGAGAAATGCATGCAGACGGCTCACTACATCTCACAGACGCTTTTCCCGTTGGTGTGGGGCTTGAGGCGTGGCGCTAGGGTCGGAGATCCGCGCGTACGACTGCCTACATGCCGAGGGCACTTCCGCCGACCGAGTTCGGGTTTCGAGCAAGATCGGAAGCTTTTCCGGTCTTAGCCCAAGCCCCTAGCCCCTAGCCCCAAGCCCATTCCCATGGCTCGCCGTCACCGACACGAAGAACACACGAACCACGAGGCGTGGGCGATTCCGTATGCGGATCTGCTCACGCTGCTGCTTGCGTTCTTCGTCGTGATGTATGCGATGTCCTCGGTGAACGAGGGCAAGTACCGCGTGCTGTCCGATTCTCTCGTGGCCGCGTTTCGCGGTGCGCCGCGCACGCTTGAGCCGATTCAAGTGGGCGAGAAATCGCAGGGTTCGGGCGCGGATATCCATATGACCATCGTGCAGCAGGCGATGCTCGAGGGGCAGCCACGGGAGCTGCTCGCGCCGATCGTCGACTCACCGCTCATCATCGAGCGCTCCGGACAAGCGCCGGACTACGCACGCAACGCTGAGGGCACGCCGGTCGGCGATGTCGCGGCGCTCGAAAGCGTTGCTCGGGAAGTCGAGCGCGCCATGGCCAGCCTCATCGAGAGGGAGCTGATCGTCGTTCGGCGTCACGGGCTTTGGGTCGAGGTGGAGATTCGCACGGACATTCTCTTCCCGAGCGGCGTTGCGACGTTGTCGCCAGGCGCCGTGGAGATTCTCGAGCAACTCGCGGCGACGCTTGCCCCTTTCCCGAATCCGATCCGCGTCGAGGGTCATACCGACAACGTCCCGATCAATACCCGATTGTTTCCGTCGAACTGGGAGCTTTCCGCCGCTCGTGCCGCGAGCGTCGTTCATTTGTTCATGAGAGAAGGGCTTGCGCCGGAGCGCTTGGCGGTGATCGGCCTCGGTGAGCATCGGCCGATTCAACCGAACACGACGCCTGAGGGCCGCAATGCGAATCGACGCGTCGTTCTCGTGATCTTGAGCGGCAACGGCATGCCCGAAGGCGACTACGGCGAACAGCGCGGTGCACCCGACGAGCCGCTGCTGACTCACGCACCCGCTGCCTCATCTCCGATAGAAGTGCCCATGCCGGTGCTCGATCTCGCGGGCCTTCCCGACTAGCCCAGCACTTCCTACATCCCTGTAGGTCGGCTTTCGATCCGACCAAGAGAATTGTCGGAATGAATTCCGACCTACAGTGTGCGCTGGCTCGCATCTCGAGCCCCGCGGCTGGCACGTCTCGTGCTTCTTTACTCCTAGGTTCCTCATCCATGCGCCAGAGAGTTGACGGCGCGAGTGTGACGAGGGTCACAGGAGTAGGTCATGTTCGAAATTCTTCCGAGTCCGTCGCTCGAGATCGTGCTGATCGCGGCGCGAGCGGTGCTGTTGATCGGTGCGTTCTGGGTGTTCGCGTTGGCGTTCATTCGATGGCGCCGCGCCGATGAGCGCAGTACCGAGCAGCTTCATGCGCAGCTCGAGCGCGCTTTCTCCGAAGTACGCAGCCTGCATGAAACGGTCGCCGTGATGAGCGCGCGTATCGAGGCGTTGAGCGAGCGGGCGGAAGTCGGCGCGCGCTTGGCGCCGGCGGGTCCCATCAGCGCGCAACGCGGCTACGACTTGGCGCAGCGATTGGCGAGGAACGGCTCCGATATCGATGACTTGATCGAAAGCTGCGGTCTCACGCGTCATGAAGCCGAGCTCCTGACGCGCTTGCACGGTCAAAGGAACCGGGATTCGAGCGCGCAGGTCAGTTGGAATACCCGTGCCGCATCTGCCGCGCCGCAAATGCCGAGCAACTGGTCGATGCCGAACGCAGCGCAACCGTCACCGCCGCCGCCCGCACCGACCGGACGCAAGCGGGGATCGTTGGTGAGCGTAGTGGGTTGATAGCGTGTGGACGTGTAGAGGTCTCGACGTGTAGAGGTAGAGGTAGAGGTGTAGGCGTGTAGACGTGTAGACGTGTAGACGTCAGAGCTGCAGAATCCTGCGTCCGCACGTCCGCACGTCCGCACGCCCACACGTCTACACGTCCACACGTCTCTTACCCGTTACTGTCCAAGCAAACGCCAGCACGTGCGCGACCGCGACGTATAGCTCGCGGGGAATTTCGCGTCCGAGGTCAAGGCGAGACAGCGCGGCTGCGAGCGGTGCGTCTTCTTGCAGCGGGACGTTGTGCTCGCGGGCCGTTTCGATGATGCGCTCGGCGATGTCGCCGCCGCCTTTGGCGACCACGCGCGGCGCACCACGTCCGCTGTAGTGTAGAGCCACTGCGAGAGGGGGGCGTCGCTCGCTCATGCGCGTACGTCCAGCAAACGGGTAGGTCGCACGCCGGTGTCGCCAGCCGGCATGCCGTGGAGACATACGACTCGATCGACTTCGAGGCCCACGTCGCGGAGTATGGCTTCGAGATCGCCAGCTCGCGATGCCAGAGCCTCGACGACGCCGGGCGAATCCGCACGCAATTGCACGCCGACGCGCTGCCCGCGCAGGGTGACCCGCGCATGCAGCGAGCCGATGGGACCCAGGTCGAGTGCGGCTTCGACCGACCAGGCGCTATCGGCGTCGCATTCGTGCTTTCGCGCGTCGTCTTGTTCGATTCGCAGACGCATGACACTCGCACGATCGTCATGGCGTATCGGCAGCTCGACGAGAATTGAATGCGCGTGATCCGGTGCGGAGTTCGCGATCTGCACGGTCGTCAAGCGCGCGAGCGCGCCTTCGATCTGCCGCGAGAGCTCGTTGAGTTGCTGTGCAGGCGCATCGAGCAGCGACAGCGTCGCGGGTGCGGCGTTGAGCGTCGTCAACGGCCCGCGCTGTGTCGCGAGCGGGGCGTGGCTGGCAATGTCCGAGCGCGCCGCCGATGGGCGCGCACCGCTCTCCTGTAGCGCGCGGCTCAAGCTCAGCATCAACGCTTTCAGATCTGTTGCAATCGCCGCGCGGCTCGGCGAGGACGCGAGCTTTGCCTCGAGGAACGCGCCTGAGCGTTCCAAGGCTGCTTGTAGCGATTTTGGATCGGTCAAGGAGTCGGCGTCCGGAATCGATTGCCACAGTCGCGCCGCAGCCTCGAGCACACCTCGCGGGAGCGCTTGGCTAGCACCCTTGCCTCGAGCGAGCCAGGCCAGGTTCGCCAGCATCATGGTGGGGCTTTCCTGTTTCGGCACGAAGCGGCGGAGCGCATCGGCGGCTGCCTGGGTGTGATCGTCGATCTGTTCGCTGCTCGATAGCGTTTCGAGGGCGAGCACGGGATGCGTGCGCAGCACGCGCACTTGCAGCCGCTCGCCGTGAGCAGGGCCCTGCTGATCGCCTGAAGCGATCCGCGCCGGATGACGCTCACCGGACAGCTCGAGCCATAGCTGACCCGTCTTGGCATCGCGCACGGCGACCGCCTGCAGAATGGTACCGACGCGCCATTCCGCTAACAGGCTCGTGCCCGCTCCAGTTGGAGCGGTTCCGCGAAAGCTCACCAGATCGAGGCGCATGAGAATTCGAGCCGTCTTGGCTCCTTGTGAAGTCGGTCAACGACTTTAGCGGCAGATGGACGCTCCGCTTGAGCTCGCGACCCGTGATTCGTGATTCGCGGTTAGGTCAGAGGGGACGCCTTTCTGCCGCCTGCAAATCACGACTCACTTTTCTTGCGACCCGCGAGTCAGGAATCACGAGTCACGAGTCACGAGCGTAGGGCATTCCCGTAGCTCGGCACGCCCAGAACGCGACCTAGCTCTCCTAAAGCGCCTCATGGAAATGCCGATATGGACCATGAATCTGTGAAATTGGGTCGGCATCGGTCCGGCACCGATGCCGTATTGCCATGAAAACGACGAAGCGCAAATCAAAATCGGCTCAGAAGTCGTCGGCGCGGGCCGCTGAGCCGGCGGTGTCCGCGGCGACGGGTCGCGTGCTTACGCTCTCGAGTCACTGCACGATCAAAGACGCCGCTGCGTTGAAGCAGGAACTGTGCGCAATCGCGAACGAGCCGTGCGAGGTGACGCTCGATGTGGGTTCGATCGAGCGCATCGATACGCCGAGCATGCAGCTTCTGTGCGCTTTCGCGCGCGACCGCGCGCAACGCAACCAGAAAGTGGCTTGGAAGGGCGAGTCGCAATCCTGGCAAGAGGCCGTCCGGCTGCTGGGTACGAGCGCGCTACTCGGCTTGTCCGCGAACGAAGGTGCACAGCGATGACACGAATCCTCGCTGTGGATGACTCCCCGTCGATGCGCGACATGGTGCGCATCGCTTTGACGAGCGCAGGCTTCGATGTCACGCAGGCGACCGACGGCGAAGAAGCGCTCGCGCTCGCACGGTCGAGCTCGTTCGATCTCATCCTGTCCGACGTGAACATGCCGAACATGGACGGCATCGCGCTGATCCGCGCGCTTCGCGCCGAGAACGCGTACCGCCATACGCCCATCCTGATGCTGACGACCGACGGGTCGGCCGAGCGCAAGCGCGAGGGTAAAGAGGCGGGCGCGACCGGTTGGATCGTGAAACCTTTCGACCCGGCGCAGCTCATCGCGACGATGCTGCGTGTGTTGAGGTAAGCCCATGGCGCTCGACCTCGCACAATTTCATGAGGCCTTCTTCGACGAGAGCTACGAGGCGCTCGATACGATGGAGGCTGCGCTGCTGAAGCTGAACGTCGGCGCACCGGAGCCGGAGCTCATCAATACGATTTTCCGTGTCGCGCATTCGATCAAGGGCGGTGCCGCGACCTTCGGTTTCGCGGAGGTCACTTCGTTCACTCACACGTGCGAAACGCTGCTCGATGAGTTGCGCGCGAACCGGATGCAGGTGACGCGTCAGCTTTCCGATCTGTTGCTGAAGTCGGTCGACGTCATCCGCGACATGCTGCGCGCCGTGCAGCACAAGGAGCCGATCGATGCACAGCGCGTCGCGGATCTGCAGTTCGATCTCGAGCTCACGATTGCGCAGAAAAATGCGCCGTCGGCGGTCTCGGCGCCAGCGCAGGAGCCGGTCGCTAAGCCAGCGCCGCAACGCGCGGCCCATCGCTGGCGCATCCATTTTCAGCCGCATCCGCAACTGTTCGTTCACGGCAACGATCCGCTGCGCATGCTCCGCGAGCTCGCGGAGCTCGGCGAGTTCGAGATCAAGCTCGACGGCTCTCATCTTCCGGCGCTTGCCGATATCGATCCGGAATCGTGCTATTTCGCTTGGGAGATCACGGTCGAAACGGATGCGACGAGGGATGTCATCGACCAAGTCTTCGATTGGGCGGAAGGCGACTGCGATCTGAGCATTGCCGATGAGCTCGCGTCTGCACCGTCGCAGGAAGCCGCACCCAGTCCGCCGGCAGCGAGCGCGGACAATGTCGTGAGCATCGCGTCGGGCACCGCAGCCAAAGTCGCGGAGTCGCCGAAGGCGGCAGCGGCGCATGAGCATACGGAAGGCCCGAAACACGGCTTGGGCGACGGCGCATCGATTCGCGTGAGCACCGAGAAGATCGATGAGCTCATGAATACCGTCGGCGAGCTCGTGATCACGCAATCGATGCTGAGCCAGCTCGGCTCGCAGGTATCGGGCCCCGTGGCGGAGCATCTGCGTTCCGGTCTCGCTCAGCTCGAGCGCAATATGCGCGAGCTGCAGGAAAGCGTCATGCGCGTGCGCATGCTGCCGATCAGTTTCGTGTTCAGCCGTTTTCCGCGCATGGTTCGCGACGTGAGCCAGCGTCTCGGCAAGCAAGTCGATTTGAAAGTGACGGGCGAGCAGACCGAGCTCGACAAGACGGTGCTCGAGAAGATCGGCGATCCGCTCGTCCATCTCGTGCGCAACAGCGTCGATCACGGGATCGAGATGCCGGACGCGCGCGTCGCGGCGGGCAAGTCGCCGACGGGCACCGTATCGCTCGAGGCGTATCACAAGGGCGGCAACATCACGATCGAAGTCGGCGACGACGGTAGCGGCCTCAACAAGGATCGCATTCTCGAAAAGGCGCGCGCACGCGGTTTGGTCGCTCCGAACGAAGTGCTCGCGGACGAACAGATCTACGAGCTGATCTTTCTCGCGGGCTTCTCGACCGCCGAGCAGGCGACGGACATCTCCGGTCGAGGCGTCGGCATGGATGTCGTTCGGCGCAACATCAAAGAGCTCGGCGGCACGATCGAAGTGCGTTCGCAGCCGGGCAAGGGGTCGCGCTTCATCATTACGCTGCCGCTCACGCTTGCGATCGTCGACGGCCAGTCCGTCGCTGTCGGCACGGAAACCTACATCGTGCCGCTCATCACGATCATCGAGTCGCTTCAGCTCCAACCCGGCATGGTCAACAGTCTCGCAGGGCAGGGCGAAGTGTTCTGGTTTCGCGAGCAGTACGTGCCGATCGTGCGCTTGCACGAGATCTTCGGCCTGCGCCCTCGGGCAACGCAGCTCCATGAGGGGCTCATCATGGTGGTCGAAGGCGAAGGCAAGCGCATCGGGCTGTTCGTCGACGATTTGCTCGGTCAGCAGCAGGTCGTCATCAAATCGCTCGAAACGAACTTCCGTCGCGTGGAGGGAGTGTCCGGCGCGACCATCCTCGGCGACGGCTCGGTTGCCCTGATCTTGGACGTGCCGGGACTCATTCGCGTCGCTTCGCAACGTGCGGCGGCCTGATCGATTGGACACGGCGGACGTAAACGAAAGCTTCGGTAAGGAATGGTTATGAAAACATTGAACATCAGCGTCAAAGCGAAGCTGTTCACGACTTTGGCCGTGAGCGCTCTCGTCATGATCATCGTGGGCGGACTCGGGCTCTCGAGCACGAAATCGAGCAATGGTCACCTGGATGCGATCTTCTCGAACCGCTTCATGCCGACGGGCTGGGTCGGAACGATCGAATCGCACGCGCGTGAAGCACTGGAGAAGGCGGAGGACATCGTCATTCGCCAAGATTCGTCAGCTGCGCGCGAAGGGCTGGATCTGCTGAACAGCCGCAGCGCCGAAGTCGCCGAGCTGTCGACGAAGCTCGGTGCGACGGAGCTTACCGAGAAAGAACGGGCCATCGTGCAAGAGTTCGGCCGCCATCGGGAGACCGTCTTCAGCGCGATCCAAGACGCGCTGCTCGCGGCGCAAGCGGGCACGTTCGACAAGGCCGAGAGCGCTTTGCTCGAGAAGGCGCATCCTGCCTACGAGAGCCTGAGCGCGAGCGGCGATGCACTGCTCGCAATGCAAATCGAAGTCGCCGAGGAAATGCGCTCGAGCGCGGACGCCTCGTTCAAGCGCAACAGCGCCTTGATAGCGGCCGCAATCATCATCGGCATCGGTATCGCCGGTGTGATGTCGTTCCTGCTCATCCGCTCGATCATCGGTGCGCTCAACGCGGCGGTGAACATCGCCGATCGGATCGCAAGCGGCGAGCTCGGCAATCACGTGCGCGTGGAAACGAACGATGAGCTGGGTCGTTTGCTCGATTCCTTGAGGAGGATGGATGCGAAGCTCGTCGAGATCGTCGGCGGCGTGCGCTCCAGCGCCGACGCGGTCGGGGCAGCAGCCCGTCAGCTCTCCCACGGCAACGACGATCTGTCGCAGCGCACGCAGGAGCAGGCGGCTGCGCTCGAAGAGACGGCGTCGAGCATGGAGGAGATGACGGCGACGGTGAAGCAGAACGCGGACAACGCACGGCAGGCCAATCAGTTGGCCGTCGGGGCGCGCGAGCAAGCGGAAAAGGGCGGTGCA
>JAAYXG010000572.1 GCA_012516015.1 Lysobacteraceae bacterium
GACAGGTGTCGGTTGACGGTTGACAGCCAGAGGCTTCTTTTCTTGCCCTCAACCGTCAACCGTCAACCGTCAACCCGTCAAGTAAGTGCCATTGCGCGGCGGGCTCATTACGACCCTCACACGCAGCGTCCTGTACACTAACCGCCAACCTCACCCCCCAAACCGCTTCCAGCAATGCCTGATGCACTCGGCTATCGTCTGAAGTTCGGCGTCGTCACTCCGGCGACGAATACGGTCGTCCAGCCCGAGCTCGACGCGATGCGTCCGCGTGGCGTGACGAACCAGGTGTCGCGCGTCGTGATTCCCGACACGCCGGTCGATACGGAGCAAGAGTTCGCGAACATGATGCAGACGGTTCGCGCGTCGCTCGAGGCGGCGGTCGATTCGGCGATGGCGTGTGCACCGGCCGCGGTCATCATGGCGATGTCGGCGGAAACGTTCTGGGAAGGCACCCTGGATGTGGCAGCCGTTCAGGCGCACCTGGAAGCCCGGGCGGGCACGCGGGTCATTCTCGGTGCGCAGGCCTGCCAAGCCGCCATCGAGCGTTACGGCGGCGTTCGCCGCATCGCTTTGATCACGCCGTACATGCCCTCCGGCGACGCTCAAGTGCGTCGCGCGTTCACGGATAGCGGCTTCGAGGTGGTGAATCTGCTCGGGCTCAAGTCCAACAGCCCCTTGCTCATGGCGCACGAACCGCCCGAAAAGCTGCGCCGCGCCGTGCGCGAGGTGGACGATCCGAGTGTCGAGCTCATCATGCAGGTCGGCACGAACCTGGCGTTTGCGAAGGTTGCGGGAGAAGCCGAACAATGGCTCGGCAAGCCCGTGCTCGCCGTCAATACCTGCACCTACTGGCACGCCCTGCGGACGTGCGGCATCGACGACCGAATCGAAGGATTTGGGTCGCTGCTGGCGGAGCACTGATTCATGGGGCTTGGGGCTCGGGGCGTGGGGCCAGGGCCGGAGAAGGGAATCAAGCCGCGGGCACTGTGATCGTGTACGCAGTCGTATGCTGTTAATCGATAGATAGTCTGACCTCTGCTATCGTTCTTGCCCAAGCCCCAAGCCCCAAGCCCCAAGCAAGCCCCAGCCGCCATGCGTACCATCCGTCCCAGTGCCTGCCTAGCGAACGTCCGTTACGAGATTCGGGGCGATCTCGCGCGGCGCGCGAACGAAATGGAGCGGATGGGGTACGACATCGTCCCGCTCAACATCGGCAATCCCGGCCTCTTCGGCTTTCGTACGCCGGAGACGATGCGGCTCGCGATGATCGAGAATCTGCGCGCGAGCGAGGCGTACAGCCACCAGAAGGGGATTTTCCCCGCGCGCGAAGCGGTCGTGATGCAGCAGCAGAGCCGCGGTGTGCGCGGTGTCAGCGTCGATGAGGTCTTCATGGGCAACGGCGTCAGCGAGCTCATCGACCTCGTGCTTCGAGCGCTGCTCGCGACGGACGACGAAGTGCTCGTGCCGAGCCCGGATTACCCCCTTTGGACGGCCGCCGTGACCTTGAACCGCGGGCGCGCCGTTCATTATCCGTGCCGTTCGGAGAACGGCTTCGAGCCCGATCCGGCCGATATCGAGGCGCTCATCACGACGCGCACGCGCGCGATCGTCGTCATCAATCCCAATAATCCGACCGGCGCCGTCTACTCGCGCGCGACGCTCGAGGCAATTGCGCGCATCGCCGAGAAGCATCATCTCGTCGTTTTCAGCGACGAGATCTACGACCAGATCCTCTATGACGACGCCGAGTTCGTGCCCATGGCAACGCTCGTCCACGGCACGTTGTGCGCGACGCTTTCGGGCCTCTCCAAGGTGTACCGCGCGTGCGGTTATCGGGTCGGTTGGGCGGTGTTCTCCGGGGAAATCGAGCAGGCGCGCGAGTACCTGAACGCGATCGACAAGCTATCGTCGCTGCGTTTGTGCAGCAACGTTCCGGGGCAATGGGCCGTGCAGACCGCGCTCGGCGGCTACCAGAGCATCTACGAGCTGACGCGTCCCGGCGGGAGGCTCTATCAATCCAGGAAAGCGATCCTGGAGGGCGTCGCCGCGAGCAAGTATCTCCAAGTGTGCGCGCCGCGCGGAGCGATCTACGCGTTCATCGGCATCAAGGACGGCGTGCTGCCGCATTTCGACGACGAGCAGTTCGCGATGGACCTGCTCGAGCACAAGCGCGTGCTGCTCGCGCCGGGAACGAGCTTCAACACGCCGTACAAGACGCACTTTCGAATCACGAACCTGCCCACGGAAGAGGTGCTCAAAGACGTGTTCGTCCAGATGGAAGACCTGCTCGACAGCTATGCATCGGGCGCAGTGCCGGTCGCGCGGGCGCCCGAGCTGAAAGTCGTCCAAGCGAAGCGTTGAGCTCTTTGCCTGTCGGGTGACGAGTGACCAGTGACGAGCAAGAGGGCTCGTCGCCGGCACGGGTCGCTATACTAACCGAGGCCGACGGTCCCGAAGGCTCGTCGGCTTTACTCGTCATTCGTCACGCGTCACGCTCGTCTTGCAGCTCACCCTTCCGCTCTCCCAAGACACACGCGAGCCCGTCGTTCTGACGGCCAGCCGTCGGCTCGCGCATGCGATGCGGTTGTCGTATGCGGCGAACGCTCAGGCGCGCGGTCTCAGCGTGTGGCGCACGCCGCAGATACTGCCCTGGTCCACTTGGCTCAAGCGCGAATACCTCGAAGCGCGCGCCCTTGCACGCGATGGGGCGTCGGTCAAGCGCGTGCTGAGCGGCGCGCAAAGCCGCGCGCTTTGGGACGATATCGTTGCCGAGAGTCGCTTCGCGCGCGAGTTGCTGAATCCATCGAATGCGGCACGACTTGCCGCACGCAGTTGGCGCCGTCTTCACGAATACCTGATCCCGATCGAGGCGCTCGAGAGCTTCGACACGCCCGAGGCGCGTGCGTTGGAAAGTTGGTGCCGCGACTTCGTCGCACGCTGCCGCGCGCTTCGAGCGATCGATGAGGCGGAGCTCACGACATGGGCGCACGAGCAGGCATTCGTGCCCGCGAACGAGGTGGCGTGCGCAGGGTTCGACAGCATGCCGCCATCGATGCGTCGGCTCATCGATCGTTGGCGTGTAGCCGGCCGATACGTCGAGCTCGATGCGAATGCGAAGTCGGCAAGCGACGTCTCGGTCATCGGAGCGGAAGATGCCGCCGCCGAGCTGACGGCGTTGGCGGCTTGGGCGCGAGAGCAAGTCGCGGCCGGCGTCGAGCGAGTCGGCGTCATCCTCGGCGATCTGCAGCAACGCCGCGACGAAGCCGTGCGCGCCTTCGAGGATGCGTTCGCGCCCGGCGAGCGCTCCGTGGGACGCACGCCAACCGGCATTCCCGTCGTGATCGCGGCCGCCTCGCCGCTTGCGAGCTATCCGCTCGTGGACGCCGCGCTGCTCGTGCTTCGGCTCGCTTCGACCGCGAGCCACGAGGATGCGGGTCGGCTGCTGCGGACCCCTTTCGTCGCGGGCGGGACGAGCGAGCGCTCGTTGCGCGCGCTTGCGGACCTGCGCTTGCGCGAAGAGCAGCGCGAGCGTTGGGATTGGTTCGAGCTAGAGCGCTGGGCCAGCATGACCGGGTGCGACGTCTTGCAGCGTACCGCGCGGAAGGTCAACGAGGTGCTGCGAACCTTCTCGGGTACGGCACTTGCGAGTGAATGGGCCGAACGCTTCCAAGCGCTGTGGCTCGCGAGCGGCTGGCCTGGCGAGCGCACGCTGAACAGCCTCGAGCACCAGACGCTCGAAAAGGTACGCAGCGTGCTCGCGGAGCTCGGCTCGCTCGACGGTGTCGCGGGCCGAATGAGTCTGCCGCGCGCGCTCGCTCGTCTGCGCGACATCTGTGCGGAAACGCCTTTCGAGCCGGAGAGTGTCAGCGGTGCGGTTACGGTCATCGATGCGGCAACGAGCGCCGGCATGCAGTTCGATGCGCTGTGGGTTGCCGGCCTCGACGCCGACCGCTTACCGGCGCCGATCAATCCGGACACGCTCATTCCGATCGAGCTGCAGCGGCGCGCGGGCATTCCCGAATCCACCGCGGAGGGTGTGCTCGACCAGGCCGCGGCGCAGTTGCAGCGATGGTTGCGTTCGACGAAGCGTCTCGTGCTGTCTTGGCCGAAGCGCGCGGGCGACGCGGTGTTGCAGCTGAGCCCGCTCGTTGCACGACTCGGTATCGAGCCTCGAAGTCCGCAGGCGAGGCACGCGCATGCCAGTCTGAGTGAGCATCTCTTCGCGGCGCGTCCGCAGCTTGAAGAGGTGCAGGACGATCAAGCCCCGCCGCTCGCGCGCGCGGCAAGCGGCGGCGCTCGGACGATCGAGCTTCAGTCTCGGTGCGCGTTCCGCGCACAAGCGGAGCTGCGCCTTCATGCTCGACCGCTGCCCCGCGTGGGCCTCGGCGTGGAGCCGCTCGATCGCGGCGCGATTCTCCATCGAGTGCTCGAGGATGTCTGGGGTCGTTTACAGACGCATGCACGCCTCGTCGATGCCGACGATGAAGCGCTCGAGCGTCTGGTTCGCGAGAGCGCGGAGCGAAACGCCGCACGAGCGTTGCGACCCGACACGCGACATCGCGTTCGGCTTGCGGCGCTCGAGATCGAAAGCGTCGTGCGTCAGGTACTGCGTCTGCTCGAAGTCGAACGTGCGCGCGTGCCGTTCTCGATCAGGTTCGCGGAAGCCGCCGAAACCTTTTCGCTCGGCGGGCTCACGATCACGCTCAGGCCCGATCGGATCGACGAGCTGAGCGATGGCGGCGCGCTTCTCATCGACTACAAGCTCGGCGACTCGCATCGGCCGCGCGATTGGATCGACGTGGTGCCCGGTCGGCCGCGCCGTCCTCAGCTCCCGTTGTACGGTCTTGCGCATGCCGAACGACTACGCGCGCTGGCGTATGTCGTGCTTGCACCGGGAGCGGTCGAGTATCGCGGTTGGAGCGACGGCACGGAGATCGGCGCCGGCATCTCGCCTTATCCATACGGCGTTCGAACCGACCTCGGCGACCCGGCGGATTGGACGGCGCTCTTGCACCATTGGCGTTTCACCTTGACGAAACTTGCCGAGCGCTATGTCGCGGGCGATGCGCGCGTCGATCCGTTGCCGCAAGAATGCTCGCTCTGCCATCTCAGCACGTTCTGCCGGATTCACGAGCTGTCGACCGCTCGGAACGTGCGCGCGCGCGAGGCTGGGGTGAACGATGAGTAGCGATGCGCTCGCCAGGGAGCGGGCACTCGATCCGACGCGATCGTTCATCGTGCAGGCGCCCGCGGGCTCGGGGAAGACCGAGCTCCTCACGCAGCGCTACCTGCGTTTGCTCGCGACCGTCGACACGCCCGAACAGATCCTGGCCTTGACGTTCACGCGTAAGGCGGCGGCGGAGATGCGAAGTCGCATTCTGCAGGCCATGGATGCAGCCGGCGGTGCGCCGCCTGCATCTGCGCACAAGCGCAAGACCTGGGAGCTCGCGCAAGCGGTACGCGATGCGGATGCGCGCAACCGATGGCGTTTGATCGAGCATCCATCGCGTCTGCGCATCCAAACGATCGACGCGCTGAACGCCTCTTTGTCGCGCCGCTTGCCGGTGCTCGCAGGCACGGGCGCGGCGCTCGAGCCGACCGACGATCCGGGTCCGCTCTACGAGCTCGCCGGGCGCAGGCTCATCGAGCGGTTGGGCGAGGATTCGGCTGTCGCAAGTCAGCTCGAAGTGCTGATCGAGCATCTCGGCAATCGCGTCGATCGCATCGTAGCGCTCCTGTGCGACTTGCTCGCCAAACGCGATCAATGGCTGCATCCGATCGTACGAGCGCGCGCGACGGCCGGCTTGCGAACGCTCCTCGAGGGAACGTTGGAGCGTCTCGTGTGCCGTCATCTCGAGCTGCTCTGTCAGGCGCTCGGCAGAGAACGTTTGGACGAAGCACTCGCGCTTCTCAAGTACTCCGCGGAGAACTTGCTCGCGAGCGATTCGTTGGCGCCGAATCGGCGCGCGCTGCTCGAGGGTGTTCGCGGGCATGCAGTCCTTAGCGCGGACAGCGACGCGCTCGCACTCTGGCGCTGTGTCGCAACGATGCTGCTCAAGCAAGACGGCGAGCTGTATCTGACCGTCAACGCACGGCACGGATTTCCGACGACGAATCGCGACATGAAGTCGCGCATGCATGCGCTGCTCAAGTCATTGAGCGGCGATGAGGAAGCGTGCGAGCGTCTCGTCGAGTTGCGCTCGCTGCCGGATCCAGCGTACACGGATGCGCAGTGGCGGACGATGGAGGCATTGCTCGAGTTGTTGCCGGCGGCCGTGGCCGAGCTGCAAATCGTGTTTCAGACGCGAGGCGAAGCGGACTATGTCGAAGTCGCGCTGCGCGCGCTTCAGGCGCTCGGTTCGGCGGACGAACCGACGGATCTAGCGCTCGCATTCGACCATCGCATCCAGCACATTCTGGTCGACGAGTTTCAGGACACGTCGTTCGCGCAGCTCGACCTTCTCGAACGGTTGACGGCCGGATGGGTCGATGGCGACGGGAGAACGCTCTTTTGCGTGGGCGATCCGATGCAATCGATCTATCGGTTCAGGCAAGCGGAGGTCGGACTCTTCATCGAGTTGCAGCAGCACGGATTGCGCAACCTGCGACTTGAGTCGCTGTGCTTGGAAAAGAACTTTCGCTCCGCTCCCGTCATCGTCGATTGGGTCAATCGCGTGTTCCCGCACGTTCTCGCGCCGCGCAGCGACGCGGAGCAGGGCGCCGTGCAATACAGCCCGAGCGAGGCGACATCGGAAGCCGACGGTGACGTGCGAGTTCACGCTTTCGTCAATGCGGACGACGCCGCGGAAGCCGAACGCGTAATCGAGATCGTCAGGGAAGCGCTCGCACGCGATGAGACGGGACACATCGCCGTTCTCGTATCCGCGCGCACGCACGTCGATGCCATCGCGCGCGCGCTGAGCGCCGCTGCAATCCCATTTCAGGCCATCGAGATCGAGCAGCTTCGCGAGCGGCCGGTCGTTCAAGATCTCATCGCCCTGACGCGGGCGCTCGTGCATCTCGCGGATCGCACCGCATGGCTGTCGATCTTGCGGGCACCGTGGTGCGGAATCACCCTTCCAGATCTGCATGCGATTGCAGCGCGCCCGGATATCACTGTCGAGGTTGCGATGGAGCGGGCGCTCGCATCGCCGCCCGCGACGCTGTCGGAGGAGGGGCGGTTGCGGCTCGCGAAGATCCACGCAGTCATGCAAGGTGCGCTCGGTGAGCGCGGCCGGTGGTCGTTGCGGGCTTGGGTCGAGCGGACATGGAACGCGCTCGGTGCGCCCGCGACATTGCAACGTCAGGAGGACCTGGAGGATGCCAAGGCATTCTTCGAGCGGCTCCAGAAGCTGGAGAGTGCAGGGGATCTGGAAGATGTCGCACGTCTCGAATCGCAGCTGACACGCTTGTTTGCCAGCGGCCGGGTCGGCGGCAATGTGCGCGTCGAAGTCATGACGATTCACGCCGCCAAGGGGCTCGAGTTCGATACGGTGATCCTGCCGGGACTCGAGCGCCAGATTCGCGGTGAAGATCGTGAGCTGCTGCGTTGGACGCGAATTGCCGGACCCGAGGGCGGTTTCGTGCTCGCTCCGATCAAGGCCGAGGGAAGCGATGCGGATCCGATTTATCGTTGGATCGAGCTGCTCGAACGACAGCGCGTGATGCGCGAACGAGCGCGTCTGCTCTACGTGGCCGCGACACGAGCGAAGCGTTCGCTGCACTTGCTCGGCACCGTTCGCGCGCGCGAACGCGACGGCGACATGACGCTGTACGAGCCGTCGCGCGGATCGATGCTGCGAATGTTGTGGCACGCAGTCGCGCCGGAGTTCGAGCAGGCCATTCCGTCCGCGCAATCGAGCACGCCTGCGCTCGAGCCGCCGCAGCAGCTACTCAGACGTTTTCCGCTCGGTTGGAGCGCGCCGCCAAGTCCGCCACCGCTCAAGGCAAGCGCGCTCGAGGTCGTGGAGGTCGAAGATCCGCAGCCTCCGTTCGATTGGGTGACGCTCACGAGTCGACATGTCGGTACGCTCGTGCATCGCGAGCTCGAACGTTTGTGCCGCTCGAATTCGCCGGATGCATCTACCTTGTCGGATGTGCAGCGCGAACGGCTCAAAGTGGAGTTGGAAGAATTGGGTGTCCCCGCCGAGCGCACCGATGAGGCGGTCGAACGTGCGCTCCAGGCGCTGCAAAGCACGCTCACCGATGCTCGGGGTCGCTGGCTACTCGGCCTCACTGGTGAAATCGAGCAGGCCGAATCCGAGCTCGCCTTGACCAGTGTCGTCGAGGGTCGAATCGTCGGCGGCATCATCGATCGAACGTTCGTCGACCGGACGGGTACGCGATGGATCGTCGACTTCAAGACGAGCGTTCACGAAGGCGGCGGCTTGGACGAGTTTCTCGCTCGCGAAGTCGAGCGCTATACCCCGCAGCTCAGTCGTTACGCTGCATTGATGCGCGCGTTCAAGCCGAGGGAGAAAGTGAAAGCGGCGCTCTATTTCCCGCTGCTGCGAGAGTGGCGAGAGGTGGAGGTTTGACGGGCGAAGCCCGGCGAGGCTTAGGAGGGGCTAGGAGCCTGGGGCTAGGGTCGGATAGGAGGCTTAGGAGGGGCTAGGAGCCTGGGACTAGGGTCGGATAGGAGGCTCGGGTTCTTGATGTCCTGCCCAAGCCCCATGCCCCAAGCCCCACACCCTTCTTAAAGTGTCCCCTCCAGCGCAAACTGCTTCCGGCCTTGCGAGTCGACGGGGAGAATTTGCAGCTGTTGCGCCAGGCCGCGCGGCGCATCGGGCCGTGCTGTGACGAGCCCGCTGATCAAATACGATCGGTCGCGCTTGAGCTCGATCGTGCCTGCGACTTGCAGCGGTCCGTCGAGGTCGGTGAGCGCGCCTACGAGCACGTCATCGGCGGGTTGCGTATTCGGCGCGGGCAACGTGATCTTGTAACTGCCGGATAGGGGTGAGCGTTGCGTCGTGCTCTCGAGATTCAGGATGTCTGCA
>JAAYXG010000573.1 GCA_012516015.1 Lysobacteraceae bacterium
GAGGGCGCACGCCCGTGCGCCTCTTCGAACAGCTTCGAGAAGAGCAGATCGATTGGGCCCAAGTGTGGATCACGCTCGCCGACGAGCGATGGGTGGAAACGAGCTCGGAGGAGAGCAACGAGCGTCTGGTGCGTGAACATCTACTCGTCGGACCTGCAGCGGCTGCTCGCTTCGTCGGGCTGAAGAATCCAGCGTCGACGCCGGAGGCGGGCGCCGATTGGGCGACGCGGGCGCTGACACGCGTGCCCCGTCCCTACGACGTCGTGCTGCTCGGTATGGGCGAGGACGGTCATACGGCTTCTTTGTTTCCGGGCTCGCTCGCACTGTCGCGAGGTTTGGATACAGGTGCCGCGCCCGGCTGCCTCGCCGTGAATGCGCTCAAAGCGCCTCATGCACGTGTCAGTCTGAATTTGCGCGCTTTGCTCGATGCTCGACGCGTCGTGCTGCATATCGAGGGCGCGGCGAAGTGGCAGGTGTACCAGCGGGCACGTACGTCCGGCAGCATCGCGGAGCTACCCGTGCGCGCGGTCTTACAACAAAAAGAAGTGCCGGTGGACGTCTTCTGGGCGCCATAGCGGTCGCGGGTCGTGACTCGCGGTTCGCCAGAAGCAACAAGGTACGAGCGCGCAAGCGCGCGAACGAACCGCGAACCGCGAACCGCGAACCGCTAACCGCTAACCGCTAACCACTAGTATGCTTCGCACTTGTCTCTAGCAGGGTGGACCTGATGGCTTCTGTGCGAACGGCGACGACTCCACGATTGATAGCCGACATCGGCGGCACGAATGCGCGTTTCGCGCTGCTGCGGGGCGAGGAGCGCGACGCTGAGGTCGTCCTCAAGTGCGCGGACTATCCCGACATTGTCAGCGCGATCGAGCACTATCTGAAGCAGGTCGGAGCGAGCGAGCCGCAGGCGAGACCCCGTGAGGGCGCGTTCGCGATTGCAGGGCCGGTGACAGGGGATGTCATTCGAATGACGAATCACGTCTGGCAATTTTCGGCCTCGCAAACCCGGCAGCGACTCGACTTCGATCGTCTGATCTTCATGAACGATTTCACTGCGCTTGCGATGGCGGTGCGTCACTTGCCGCGCTCGGACCTCGAGCCCGTGGGCGGCGGGCGGGCGCTTCCGCGAACGCCCATCGCGCTCTTGGGTGCCGGCACGGGACTCGGCGTCTCGGGGTTGATTCCGGTTGGAGAACATTGGATCCCGCTCCAAGGAGAGGGCGGCCATGTCACGCTGTCGGTGATGAACGAACGCGAGATCGAGGTGCTCAAGCAGCTCCATCAGCGCTTCTCGCACGTGTCGGCGGAACGCGTGTTGTCGGGATCCGGCCTCGTCAATCTTTACGATGCGCTGTGCGCGCTCGAAGGCGTCGTGCCCGAACCGCTGACGCCGCCCGACGTCACCCGTCGAGCGATGGAGGCCTCATGCCGTATCTGCATGGAAGCGGTCAGTATGTTCTGCGCCTTGCTCGGAACGCTCGCGGGCAACCTCGTGCTGACGCTCGGCGCATTCGGGGGGCTATACATCGGAGGCGGCATCGTCCCGAAGTTGGGACGACTTTTCACCGGCTCGCATTTCCGCGACCGCTTCGAAGACAAGGGCCGCTACGCCGAGTATTTGGCTGCGGTGCCGACTTACATCATTCACACGCCGCTGCCCGCGCTCATCGGTCTCGCGCACGCGTTCAGCGAACCGGGACCGAGGTGGGAAGCCGAATAGGGCTCCGGGAGCCTCAGAACCTGAGCGAAGCGCTCGGCGTCAGCCACCGCGCGATGACATAACCCGTGGCGGCGCCGATCGCGCTCGTGAGCAGCAGATGAAGGTGCGTTGCATTGATCGCGCCGATCTCGCCGGCGCCTCGCGCAGTCAGTGTCTGCGCCCACTCGGCCGTGTCGAAGTACGCGGCCAAGCCGAACGCAAGCGCAATGCCGGCGAGCACGCTCGGGATGACGATCGCGAGCGTGTGCCGCCAGTCGCGCGCGAGCTTCGTGAGATCCGCTTCGAGCTCTTGCCGTACGCGGGCGCGGTCCGCCGCACGGCGCGCTTCATCGACGGAGGAGATTCGCTCGAAGAGGCGCGCATCGAACGACTCGTCGAGGGCCAAGCGAGGGAGCGCGGCAACGAGCGATGCATCCAGCGTCCTCAGCAGCGCGAGCTGCTCCTTGCATGCGTCGCAGGCGCCCACGTGCGCTTCGACAGCGGTGCGTTCGTCGGCCGCTAGATCGCCGTCGAGCCAATCTTGCAGCCGGTCGTTCCACTCGAGATCGTGATCTGCGGCTGTCATGGTGCTATTCGGGTTCCTTCTCGCGCGTGAGCTCGATCAAGCGCTTCCGCGCACGATGCAGCAGCGCCTTGACGGTGCCAAGGGGCAGGCCGAGGCTTTCCGCAGTTTGCTCGTACGACTTGTCTTCCATATAGAACAACGTCACGGCCTGGCGGTATCGTTCCGGCAACCGATCCAAGACTTGGCTCACGCTCACGGTCGCTGAATCGTCCTGCTCGGGCGCCGCGAGGCTCGCGATCTCGGCGCTGTATTCGTCCGCGTCCTGGTCGATCGACACGTGCGGCCGCTTCTTGCGCAGCTCCGACAGGCACGCATTCTTCGAGATGGCGTAGATCCATGTCGAGAGGGAGGCCTGTCCGCCATATCCGGGCAGTGCACGCCAGACCCGCAGGAAGATATCCTGGGTGATGTCTTCCGCAAGGGCCTGATCTCGTAACATACTGAAACATAAGCGAAAAACCTTGTCCCGGTAGCGCGGCAGCAACATCGCGAGCGCCTCGCGATACTGCTTGGCATGCAGACGCTCGTGAATATCTGCGTCTGCTTGTGAAGCGGCCGGGGCGCGCGTCATGGGTTGGGACGTCGGAGATAGGTCAAAAGGTTGCGTGCCGCTACTCTACCAATGCTGGCGGAGCGGTCGTGCCCGCTCTGCCGCCGCTTGCCGGTGAAACAGTGCGGCTGACCGAGCGCAACCTTACCGGGCCAGGCAGCGTATCAAGACGCAACTGTAGGATAGGGCTCGAGGGCCTAGGTAACCGAAGATGAACGATCTCATTCCGATTTTCGCCATCGTGTTCGCGATCGGCTTGCCGCTCTCGATTCCGATCGTGTTCCTCGTGCTCAACTACCGCAAGCGGCGGCGCCTCATGGAATTGCATCATGCCGAACGCATGGCGGCGATCGAACGCGGGATGGATGTGCCGCCGTTGCCGCTCGAATTGATCGACGGGCAAAGCCGCCGTCGCCGCAGCTCGCTTCTGCCAGGGCTCGTATGGCTATTCGTCGGCCTCGCAGTGCTCATCGCATTGGGCACCATAGGCGAAGAGGAAGCGGTCTTCGGTTTGATTCCCACCGGCGTCGGTCTCGCCTACTTGATTTACTACTTCGTCGAGGGCCGCAAGATCGAGCTGCGACAGTTTGACGACGACGCTTCGAAGCGTTTAGACGTGTAAACGTGTGGACGTCAGAAGCGCCTGCGACTCTCTGACGTGTGCACGTTCACACCTCTACACGTCCACACGTCTAAAGTAGAATGCGCGAATGGAATTCGTTGCTCAGACGCCCGACGGACGGACCGTCAGTTACATCGATGGTAAGCGTTATCTCTGGCTGGCTTCGCTGAGCGGCCCTTTGATTCCGCTGCTCGCCGTCGCAGCGTACTTCTGGTTCGACCGGAACCCCGCCGTCCTCTGGTTTCCGCTCTTCTATATCTTCGTGATCATTCCGATCGCGGATGTGATTTTCGGCGAAGACCGACACAATCCGCCGGAAGCCGTCGTGTCGTTGATGGCGGCCGACGCGTACTACCGCGTGCTGCTCTATGTCGGGCTCGTGCTCCTCTATGTGCAGTTCTTCGTGAGCGCCTGGTTCATCGGCACGCAAGCGCTCCCATGGTGGGCA
>JAAYXG010000574.1 GCA_012516015.1 Lysobacteraceae bacterium
AGGGCCGGCCCGCCGACGTACGTCTGGTCGACTCGAGCGGTTACCGTCTCCTCGACCGGGCTGCCGAACAGAGCGTTCGCACGAACTGGGAGTTCGACGTCTCTACGTGCGAACGAAAAGATCTACCGATCAAGCATCGAATCGCCGTGGAGTATCGGAACGAGGAGTATCGGTAGTTTTTGGGGCTAGGGGCTCGGGGCGTGGGGCTCGGGCTAGAGCGCGAGCTTCGCGCGATCAACTCAGCCCATCCCAGAACGCTTCCATGCGCTTGCGCATGGAAGCGTCCGGCAGGGCGCCGCGGGCCGCGGCCTGATTGTCTTCGAGGTGCGCGAGCTTTGTCGTGCCCGGGATCGCGCAGGTGACCGCCGGATGCGACACGACGTACTTCAGGAAGAACTGGGCCCAACTCGTTGCGAACTCGCTCGCCCACGTGGGCACGGCTTGACCGCGAACCCGCGCGAACACGTTCGAGCCCCGTCTGCCGCCGAAGGGCACGTTCACGAGCACCGCCGTGCCGCGTTCTTGGGCCAGCGGCAGCAACGTCGAGGCGGCGTCACGATCGTCGATCGAGTAGTTGATCTGCATGAAGTCCATTTTGTATTTGCGCAGCGCATCAGCCATCGCCGCATGCTGCCGGCCGCTCGACGTCGTCGCGCCGAGATACTTGATCCGTCGTGCCGCCTTGAGCTCTTGCAGAATGGGCATCAACGTATCGAGGCCCATCAAGCTGTGCACCTGAATGAGCTCGATGTGATCCGTGCGTAAGCGGCGAAACGACTCTTCGATCATCGCCCTACCCGCAGCGGCATCATCGTTCGGCGCCGTCGCCTTGGTTGCGATGAAGTAGCGATCGCGATTGCCGAGTTGCGCCAACAATTCGCCGATGACTTCCTCCGAACGACCGTAGGCGGGAGCGGTGTCGATCAACGTGCCGCCGAGCTTCCACATGTGAGCCAACACCTCTTTGCGTGCCGCGAGCTCCTCCGGAGCGGTGACGCTGTAGTTGTTCGTCCCCAATCCCACGACACCGATGCGCTCGCCTGTCGATGGGATGGCGCGCGTGATGAGGTCAGATGTCGGTGTAGTGGCCGCGTGGGCGGAGATTCCCAAGCACGAGCTCGCACCGGCAAATGCAGCCGCCTTGAGCAATTCACGCCTCGTCATTCGATCGATCGATGAGTTCACGTTGACTTCTCCCGCACGCGACCGCGCATATCGGCCCAAAGCTGAGTACCATACGTCGTGAAGTGGACATAGAGGGAGTACGTCAATGATTGCAAAGAAGATCCTGCTCGCCGCAATGCTTGCATTCGCAACGGCGACAGCAATGGCCGCACACTGTCCCATGGACATGAAACAGATCGATGCGGCGCTCGCCGAGAATCCGGAGCTCAGCGCCGAGCAGCTCGCAGAAGTGAAGAAACTACGCGCCGAAGGTGAAGCGCAGCATCAGGCTGGCGATCACGCCAAGTCCGTCGAGACGTTGGGCAAAGCGAAAAAGATTCTGGGCATTTGATCGAGTGCCACTCTCACGAGGCGGCGAAGACGCAACTTCGTCTCCTCGTCTCTTGCTTCATCAAGTTCTGACCCAAGCTCCGAGTTCATGCCCCAAATCCCAGCGACGAGCCCAACTCCCCAACGAACTCTCACCCTCCAAGGCGGCTGCAACTTTCGAGACATCGGCGGCTATCGCACGCACGACGGGCGGATCGTGAAATGGAACCGGGTGTTCCGTGCCGGCGTGCTCAGCTACATCACCGATTGCGACCATCGCTCGTTGGATGCGCTCGGCATCCGCGCGATCTGCGATCTGCGGCGCGCCGACGAACGCCGCAAAGAACCGACGAAATGGCGAAGCGCTTCGGCGCGAGCGCTCTCCTGGGAAGACGAGCTCAACGTACGCACGCTCCGTAGCTACGCCGCCGAGCGGCCTGCAACGCCGGAAGGCATGTTCGACGCCATGACCATGCTCTATCGCGCGTTTCCCGAGCGCATGGCGCCCCG
>JAAYXG010000575.1 GCA_012516015.1 Lysobacteraceae bacterium
CAGCACAATTCGAGTCGGGCTGGCCGGTCACCAAGTACCAGCTCCGCCGCTTGTCCTCGCCCAGTGCGAGCGCGTCGGCACGTGCGAAGCACAAGGAGCGCGAGTAGTCATCGACGAGCAGTTGCCGGCCGGTACGCGCCGCCATCCAGCTCGCCGCATCGAATGTCTCTGCCTCTCGCTCGCGCCACCTCGCGTGCCCGAAGTGGACGACCGGGCGCTGAATGTACAGCAGGTGTTCCTCTCGGAACCCGACGAGGCCGAGCTCGAGATCCGCGTGCGCCGCTCGTTCGAGCTGTCGCACGAACCGAGCGCCCGAGCGCGCATCGTTCATCGCCGGGTTCACCCAGAAGCTCACGACGAGCAGTGCGCCCAAGATGACACCGCCGTACGCTACGAATGCGTATCGCGGGCGTAGCAGCACGGCGAGAACGATCGCCGTCGACGCGATGAGCAAGGCCGGTCCTATCGCGTCGAGTCCATAAGTCGCGATGAGTTGCGCGCGGAGCGTCTCGGCGAAATGCGCATAGACAACCGCTCCTGCGCACGCGATCCCGGTCGCGACCGCAAGCCCGAACACCACGCGGCGAACGTTAGCAATGCGCGAGAGCTCCGATAGGTAGGGTGCACACGCGAGCACGAATGCGGGCAGTGCGGGCAAGACATAGACGCCGCGTTTCCCCGCGCTCAGCGAGAAGAACACGACGACGATCGCGGCCCAGAGAAGCGGCAGCACGACACGCGGATCGCGACCGCGCCACGCTTCGCGCCATCGCGGCACGAGCCACGGGAGAAGCGCGATGAGCGGCAGCCAGAGAAGTGGAATGACCTGCGCGATGAAATACCAGAACGGTCTCACGTGATGCCATGCATCGACATAGCGAGCGGCCGTCTGCACGAACAGAATCTCGTCGCGATATGCGGCCAGCGCGAGATCAGCGCGCGCGGCGAACAACATCGGCACAAGCCACGAGCTCACGACGCCGATGAACGCGAGCGGTCCCGCGAGCCACTTCGCTGCGTGTACGGGCGGAAAGCCAATCCGCCATCGCGCCCGCAAGACGAGCCAAGGCACGAGTATCAAGAGCGGAAGAAAGCCCACTCCTTTCGTGATGACGCCGCAGCCGGCCGCGGCCCAACCGACCGCGTGCCACCGCCAGCTCGGTCCAAGGAGCAAGTGGCGCATCAGACCGTACAGGCTAAGGGTCGTGAAGAAGCATAACGTCGCATCGATCTGCGCCTGCCGCGCCTGCCAAACGAATTGGGCAGTGAGCAGCAGCAGCGTGCCTGCGATCAGCCCGACTTCACGGCTCCACATCCGTCGCGCGAGATCGTAGACGAGCACGATGCATCCGATCGCGCTCAAGAGCGATGGCAGCAGAAAAGCGATTCGGGGCGACCCTGTCGCCGTCAAGCTCAACGCAAGCAGCCAGAAGTACAAAGGCGGTTTGTCGGCGTAGAGATCGCCTCCGACACGCGGCACGAGCCAATCGCCGCTCGTAACCATGTCGCGCGCGATGAGCGCGAACCGCGGCTCGTCCGCGGGCCAAGGATCGCGCAGGCCGATACCCGTCGCGATCAGCAGCAGCGCAAGACCGATCAACCAGGCGAAATCGAAATAGATCGCTCGCGCGCTCGATTGCGAGGGGCGCAGCCAAGCGCTCGCAAGGCCATCCATCAGGACGGCTCCTCCATGGCATGCGCATGCGCGGTCGAACGGCGCATCAGCCATCGTACCCCGATGAGGTCGACGATCCCGGCCCACAACCGGTTACCGACGCCGTACTTGGACCTTCCGTGCTCGCGCGGTCGATGTCGAACGTCGATCGATACCACCTTGGCTCCCTCGCGCTGGAAGAGCGCCGGCAAGAAGCGATGCATATGATCGAACGCCGGAACCTCCAAGAAGGTCGCGCGATGAAAGAGCTTGATGCCGCATCCCGTATCCGGCGTCTCATCGTGCAGCACCGCGCGGCGTATCGTGTTGGCGATTCTCGAAGAAAGACGTCGTATCCAAGCATCCTGACGCGATCGTCGGTGGCCAGTGATGAGCCTGACCGCCCGATCTTGCTCGAGCACTGCGAGCATGCGCGGAAGATCGCGCGGATCGTTCTGGCAATCGCCGTCGAGGGTCGCAATCCACTGCGCTCTCGCGGCGCGCACGCCCGTGCGAATCGCCGCGCTTTGACCGCATCGCTTGGAGTGACGAAGCAAACGCAGCGTCGGTATCTCCGCACGCAAGGTTCGAATGCGATCGACGGTCGCGTCCGTGCTGCCGTCATCGACGAAGAGGATCTCGAAGTCGAGCGCCGGCGCGAGCGCGGCGAGGATCTCCCGCGCGAGCGGAACGACGTTGTCCATCTCGTTCAGAACCGGGATGACGATGGAAAGCGCAGGCTCTCGCGCTTCGTCGAGATCGCGCACTGCTGCGTTCATTTGAGCTGCCTACGTCAATGCAGGAATCGGAATCGAGGCGTTTCGATCGAAGATGGACCGTCGTAAGACGAGCCGGAGCCCAAAATCAATCGAGGATGCCGTCGGATCTACACGGCCTCAGCGCCGCAGGCGGATTGTAGTCGGATAATCCGGTTCGGCCCTTGCCACGAGCGCACAACCGTGCTCGAGAATGGCTGCGCCGCGCGGCAGTCACGCGCCGAAGAGACCCGATCTTCGTCGGGTGGAACCGTCGAGTCGGCGCACCGCAAGGTCGATCGCCCCGAGAATCGTGCTCGGCATGAAAGGTTTTCCGATCATCGCAACGGGCATCAGCGACGCTGCGGCTTCGGCGCTCCGAACGTCCAGGTTCCCGCTGACGAGAATCGAAGACATGCCGTACATGTCGCGCAGATGTCGCGCGACATCGAGTCCGCTTCCGCCATGGCGGAGTCGCATATCGACAAACGCGAAATCAGGCCGATGCTTCGCCGCGAGCGCCGCGGCTTCCGCCGGGTCGAAGGCGATGCCGACGACGCGGTGCCCTGCGTCGGAGACGATCTGTTCCAGATGAAGCGCGATGAGCGCTTCGTCTTCGACAATTAGGATTCTGGCCTCCACGCCGTGACAGCCTGCTCTGGGAAAACGATGACGACTTCGTAGCCGTTAGCCGATGAATGAGTTGCGACGCGTCCTGCAAGCTGCCGCACGAACGTATTGACCAATCGCCTGCCCAGGCCGGATTGTTCCTTAGTTTCGGTCGCAGCGCCTTTACCGTTGTCGGCGATCGTGAGCTTCAGCTCATCCGGGGGGAGTCTTACGAGAGAAACCTTGATGGCGCCGCGGCCTTCGGGCGGCTGGGCATACTTGAGCGCATTCGTGACCAGCTCGTTGACGATGAGTGCGACCGGTACCGCGACCTCCGTCGGCAATCTCACGGGCTCGACCTCCACGCTGATGTTCGTGCGACTTGGGTCGAGGATGCTCGCATTCGTGAGCCCCGCGCACAGACCCGAGATGTATTCATCCATTGCCACGGTCAACGGGTCCTCATCTTGATACAAGCGCTCGTGCACGGATGCGATCGCCATCACGCGCGACACCGCATGCTGAAAGCGTTGGCGGGCTTGCGGGTCGGTAAACTCCTGGCTTTGCAGGTTCAGGATGCTCGTGACGAGCTGCAGGCTGTTCTTGATGCGGTGATTGATCTCGCGCAACAGTAAATTGCGCTCTGCAAGCGTTGCACGCAGCGTCGACTCGCTCTTGTGGAGCCGCAGCAGCGCGCGAACGACCGCTTCGAGCTCTTCCTGCTCGACCGGTTCTATCAAGAACGTATCGGCTCCCGCGACAAGCGCTTCCACACGGTCATGGACCGCGGTGCTCGTGGCCGACGTTTGCAGCACCATCGTCGATCTCGTATCGGGATCCTGCTTGATGCGCCGGCACACCTCGATGCCGCTGATGCCCGGCAGATTGACGTCGAGCACGACGACCGGCGGCCGCTCGCGACGGATGATCTCCAAGGCTTGCTCGCCGGTGGTCGCCTCGATCACCGCGAAGCCCGCCTTCTTCAGCACCCGGCTGGTCGCATATAGCGCGGCCTCGTTGTCGTCGACGGCCAGGATTCTGGTCTGCGCAGTCTGCATCTTCATCACCGCTCCGCTTGAAGGCAGTACCTAGATAGAGGATCTGCTCTGCCGAAACGAACCTCGGTCCAACGCACTCGCTACTGCGCCGAGTAGCGATTCTTTGGACAGGTTACTCTTGGAGAGCACTGACACAGCGCCGGAGAGCTGTGCCTGCAGCTCAGGCGTCAGCGGCAGGGAGGTTGAAACGATCACGGGAATATCCCGCGTACCAGGATCCCGGGCAAGTTGTTTCAAGACTTCCTGTCCGCTCATGACCGGCATCTGCAAATCCAAGATCACGACGTCCGGATCGTCGCGCCGCGCCCGCGCCAAACCTTCGGCGCCGTCGCGCGCCTCGACGAACTCGTACGCCGGATCGCTCTCGATGATGTGCCGGGCGACGTAGCGGAACGTTTCCTCGTCATCGACGATCAGAACGCGCATCCGCTCGTGCGTGCCGTCGACTACCTCCCCCGATGCGGGCTTGTAGTCCACGGGAATGCACACTCGAAAAGTGGAGCCGACACCCGGCGCGCTCTCGAGCGTAATTTCGCCGCGCAGCAATCTTGCGAGCCTCTGCGAGAGGGTCAATCCGAGCCCGCTACCCTTGTTCTTCAGTTGGAACTGACCCGGTACTTGCTCGAACTCTCCGAAGATTCGGCGCTGGTCTTGTGCGGCAATGCCGATGCCGGTATCGCGCACTTCGAAAGTCAGGAGGCCGCGGCTGCGATCCAGCTTCGAGCTGACGCGCACTTCACCCATCTCCGTGAATTTGAGTGCGTTCGAGACCAAATTGCGCAGAATCTGCGCGAGCTTGCCTTCGTCGGTCGCGATCATGACGGGCTCGCCTTCCTCGAAGATGAGCTCGACCGCCGTATTCTTGTTGAGCGGCTTCAGCACGCCGCGCAAGCCGCGCATGAACTCGGGCAGGAAGAACTCGACTGGCCGGACATCCACCTTACCCGCCTCCACCTTGGCGAGGTCCAGCAGGTCGTTGACGAACTCGAGCAACGTCTCGGCGGAGCGGCGGATGAACGAGATTTGCTTGTGCTGCTCGGGCTGCAAGGCGCCGTCGACTTCATCCAAGAGCAGGCGCGACAGCGCGAGAATCGAGTTGAGCGGCGTGCGAAACTCGTGACTCACGTTCGCGAGGAACTTGGATTTCGCCTCGCTCGCGGCGCGCAACTGCTCGGCCTTCTCCTCGAGCTCGGCATACAGTGCGACCACCCCGCGATTCGTATCTTGCAGCTCGTAGTTGAGTCGCTGCAGCTCCTGCTGCTTCTCCTGCAGCTCCTGTAGGCTCGCGATCAGCTCGCGATCCTGCTCATCGAGCGCCGCGCTCAAATCGAAATGACCGTTGCCACTCTGTTCTTTCAGTCGGGCCGCGATCTCCGGCGCGTCGATCGTCGCTCGCAGCGGCGCACCCTTGCCGAGCTCGACGACGACTTCGTTGTCGAGCTCGGCTCGATGAGCGAAGTAGTCGACCAAGCGGCGGGCATTCACCAGGCCTTCACTGCCAGGTGTCAGTAGGCGCTGCGTTCCGGAATCGGTGCGCTCTCGGGGGCTCGCACAGATGCCGTGCACGCGGGCAATGAGCAGCGTCGTCTTGGGATTCTCGTCGAGACGAAACTCGATCCGCGCCTGATACTCCTTCGAGACCACTTCGCGAGCCACTTCGGAAACGGCCGTCGCGAGCCGCGTTTGATCCCGTAGAGCGAGCCCGAGCAACGCCGCGATTCGTTTCGCCTGCTGACGCACCGCAACGACATCGCGGCTCGTATCGATCGAGCTCGACCAGAGCGTAGTCACGGCCGCTCCCGCGCAGCGACGAGCACCGTCGCGTCGTCGCGATCGCGCCGAAAATCTCGACAGAGCACGCCCGCGATCAGCGTAGGATGACGTGACATGAGCCCGGGATACGAATCGACCGTCCAGCTCGACAACAAGCCGTCCGAGTGCATGACGAAATGGCTCTCGGATACGAACGGATACTCGTACTCCTGAATGCGCCGCACGTGATGGCCGGCCGTGCCGTTTCTCGAAATCGTGGTGCGGACCGCACCGCCGCTCAACACGGCACCTCGCACATTGCCGATGCCGGCGAACACGAGCGTATTTCGTTGCTCTTCGGTGCGTGCCACGGAGACCGCTGCGCCGCGCGTCGGGCGCAGCACTCCATGTACGTTCGCGAGGATCTCCGCAGGTCGCGCACCGCTGCAGCGACGAAATTCGGCGAGAGCGGCTCGCGAAGCCTCGGCAGCCGACTCGCCGTGACCGAGGCCGTCGACGACGATGTAGGTTCGTTCTCCGACGTCGCCGGCGGCGGCCCACGCATCGCCATTCACCTGCTCGCCCGATTTCGCAAGGGACACGGCTCCAAAGGGCGCGAATTCGTGCGGTTTCCGATCCGCAAGTCGCCCGGCTTCCGCTCGGACGTAAATCGCCGTGCCGGCGTCCGGAAGCGAGAGGATGTCGAACACATGTGCCTGACGAATGATTGCGCCCATGCCCGTTCCCGCGCTGCCTGCCGTGGAATGACCGTCGACTAGACAAAGCTCCACGCTGCGCATCCCGGGGCCGCGATCGAGCGACAGGATATCGAGGGCAGGTTGCGGGCCGTATTCGCTCTTGCCCGCGAGCAACACCCCTCCGCTGCCATGCCTGATCAGATTTGTCGCGAGCTCCGTGACGATGAGCGCAACGCGAGCACGGTCGCTCTCGTCGAACCCGATCGACGCGGCCAGACTCGCCACGCTGCGACGCGTCTCGGCGACGTGACTCGGATCGTTGACGGGTAGAGAGATCACACTGATTTCCAGCGCGCGATGACGATGCGCGTGCCTTTGCCCGGTGCCGAATCGATGCTGAACTCGTTGGTGAGACGTTTTGCTCCGCCCAGACCGAGACCCAAACCGGTTCCGGTCGTGAACCCGTCCTGCAATGCTCGCGCGATATCCGGAATACCCGGACCTTCGTCCTCGAACGTGAGCCGCACGCCGCGCCGACCCCCGAGATCCACGGACTCGATGCGAACCCTGCCGCCGCCGCCGTGGTCGAGGGTGTTCCGGGCAAGCTCGCTCGCCGCGGTCACGAGCTTCGTCTGATCGACGAGCGAAAAGCCGGCGGCAACCGCTCGGATACGCACTTGCTGGCGCACACGCACGATGTCGTCGCCGGATCTGATCGGCAGGACGTCAGCCGCGCTCTCTGCCACTGGGCCCCCGGATCGTCGCGACTCGTTTGCCGATCAGCGTCATGCCTCGCTCGACATTGAGCGCCGTCTTCACACCGGTCAGCGACAAGCCGAGCTCGACGAGCGTGATCGCCACGGCCGGACGCATGCCGACGACGACCGTCTCCGCGTCGAGAATGCGCGAGACCGCGGCGATGTTGTCGAGCATGCGACCGATGAAGCTGTCTACGATCTCGAGAGAGGAAATGTCTATCAGCACGCCCTTCGCGCGAGTCTGCACGATCTTCTGCGTAAGATCGTCCTCGAGCGCGATCGCAAGCCGGTCGTGCATGTCGACCTGTATCGTGATGAGCAACGCATCGCCCATCTTCAGAATCGGGATTCGATCCATGAGTCGAGGACTCAGCGAGGCGCCGCGGTGGAGACGTCGACGACCGTACGACCCATGCGCTCCAACGCGACCGCAAAGGCATCGGCAAGGCTCGATTTCGTTACGACGTCGAGATCGACGCCCAAGTGCACCATCGTCTGCGCGATCTGCGGGCGGATCCCGCTCACGATGCAATCCGCTCCCATCAAACGCGCGGCGGCGACGGTCTTGAGCAGGTGCTGCGCCACGAGGGTATCGACGGTGGGCACTCCAGTGATGTCGATGATCGCGATTTCGGCGCCGTAGTCGACGATGCTCTGCAGCAGGCTCTCCATGACGACCTGCGTACGCGCACTGTCGAGCGTTCCGATGAGCGGCAGGGCGAGCACGCCGTCCCAGAGCTTGACCACCGGCGTCGACAACTCCGCGATCTCGCGCTGCTGACGCACGATGACCTCTTCTCGACTGCGCTGATAGCTCTCCATCGTATGCACGCCAAGCTCGTCGATGAGATGCGAGAGATCCCAGACGCGCTGCGCCCGTTCCGCTACATCGCCTTTCGAGACAACGCCGAACAACGGTCGCTTCAACGAGAAGAGGAAGAGCGCCGTTTCAGAGGGGGAGAATCCCTTCACGGCACGTGCGCGCGAAATTTCACCCAAATAGGCCCTGAGATTGTCGTAG
>JAAYXG010000064.1 GCA_012516015.1 Lysobacteraceae bacterium
AAGCTGCATACGAGTTTCCGGCGAGCGCCACAAGGACAGTCTGAATGCATCGCCGGAGAACTTCGCCTCGGCGAGAAACGCGGGCAGTCCCGCTACGATCAGCAGTACGACGGCCCAAGGCGAGAACGCGACCAAGAGGGTCGAGAAACTCACGAGCGACACTGCGTTCTGCGCGAGTCCGAACGTCCGCATGACGAGCGAGAGCGGGCGGCTCGAAGCCTCGCGCCGTGCACGAGTGAGCTTGTCGTAGAAATCCGAGTTCTCGAAATGGGTGAGATCGAGCGTGAGCGCCTTCTCGAGGATCATGACGTTCACGCGTTGCCCGAGCAGTGCGCGTAGCAGCGACTGACAAAGCGAGATCCCGCGCTGTGCGCCTGCAATCGCGGCAACGAGGAGCCCTTCGGCGATGACGAGCTTGAGCGCGTGCGCCGTGAGCGCTTCGCGCTCGGCGCCCGAGGTCTGGACGGCTGCGACGACGGCATCGACGATCAGCGCGCCGACGTACGCGACGGCCGTGGGTAGCGCACCGGCGACGACCGTCAGTGCGGCAAACGCGAACGTGAGCCGGCGGCTCGTCGTCCAGACCAGCTCGATCGCTCGGCGGCTGTAGCCGAAAACGCCCAGGAAGCCTTGTGTGAGGTTGGGCTTGGCAGGAACGGGTCTACGGCGTGGGTTCAAGTAAAGCGAGCCAAAATATGTGATACGGAACACTCAGTGTGGGGTCGAGTAATGGTATCTGCAATGCCAGGTCAGCAACGATCGAGTCCGACCGTGTCCGGTGTGACGCGCGTCAAATTGGACGAATGGCATGACTAAACTGAAAGGCAGCGACCGAACGTCGAACGATCTGCCGGGGCCGAGCGGGAAGCGCTCGGGTCGGGTGGCGTTCGACGAACGCGGCAACTCGGTTTGGGAATGGCAGCTCGAAACGGGCGTGTACAGTAGGGACGTCAGCACCCAGCGGCTCAAGAAGCTCGAGCTCGACGAGTTGTCTATCGCCGAAACCGCGGCCAACAAACGGCCGACGGGTCTCGCCGGCGGCGAAAGCAAGGCACCGAGTACCGGCTTCAATCCTTACGACAACACGACGCGCGCGGCAGGTGGCGCGAGCCCCTACGACACGGCGCGCGCGCTCGGCGAGAAGGTACGGGACGATGCGCAGCCACAAAAGCGCCGCACGTTGGATGACATGCGCAAGCTGAGCGAAGCGATCAAGAAGGCCAAGCAGTCGAAGGGGTGACTGGTTGGGTGTGTGGGTGTTTACACGTGCGGACGTGTGGACGCCAGACCAAGCGGGATCGCTCTGCTTCCGACGTCCACACGTTTTACGTCTACACCCTATACCATCGGTGTCCGAATCAGTTTGCGGTGATCTGATCGAACACTCCTTTGTCCGCGAAGTGTATCTTCTGCACGTGCGCCCATCCCCCGAAGTCTTCGATCGTCACGAGCTCCAGCTTCGGAAACTGCCTTGCATACTTGGCGGCCACTTTTTCGTCGGTCGGACGGTAGTAGTTGCGCGCGATGATTTCTTGCGCTTCCGGCGTGTAGAGGAACTTTAGGTACTCGGTCGCGACTTCGCGCGTGCCTCGACGAAGCACGACCTTGTCGACGACCGTGACGGGAGGTTCCGCGAGGATGCTCAGGGACGGATAGACGATATCGACTTTATCCGGGCCGAGCTCCCTGATCGAGAGATACGCTTCGTTCTCCCATGCCAGAAGCACATCGCCGATCCCTCGCTGCACGAAGGTGGTCGTGGAGCCGCGCGCGCCGGTATCGAGCACTGGCACATTCTTATAGAGCTTTTGCACGAAAGCCTTCGCCGTGGCTTCATTGCCGCCCGGCTGTCTCAGTGCCCATGCCCAGGCTGCGAGGTAGTTCCAGCGTGCGCCGCCTGAGGTTTTCGGGTTGGGTGTGATAACCGCAATGCCCGGCTTTACGAGGTCGCCCCAATCCTTGATTCCCTTCGGATTGCCCTTGCGAACGAGAAAGACAATCGTCGAGGTATACGGCGAGCTGTTGTGCGGCAGTCGCGATTGCCAGTTCTGAGGAATCGACTTCGCGTTCGTCGCGATGGCATCGATGTCGCCCGCGAGCGCAAGTGTGACGACATCCGCCGCGAGTCCGTCGATCACGGTGCGCGCTTGCTTACCGGACCCGCCGTGCGATTGTTTGATCGTGACGGTGTCGCCCGTCTTCTCCTTCCAGTACTTCGCGAATACTTTGTTGTAATCCTCGTAGAGCTCACGCGTCGGATCGTACGACACGTTCAACAAGCTCACGTCCTTCGCGAGCGCGCCGGCAGAGAAGCCTGCCAACGCAAGCGTCGCGATCACTGCAGAAAGCGAAAATTTCATGATAGTTCTCCTGTAAACGAATGAGTCGCGTGAGGTGAGGCGTTTCGGTCTTAGAAGCCCACGGCGAAGCGGGTCAGCAGCGCCTTTTCGTCTTCGCGATCCCCGGTCGCGGCGCCGCCGTCGAAGCGCGTCACTTCATAGTTGAGCGACCACTTGTAGTTCTGGTTGAGATACCAGTTGACCCCTACGCCCCAGGCACGCGCCTTGCTCGCCGCCGTGGCGGGATTCGCGAACGAGTCCGCGCCGCCCTCGAATGCGTCATCGTCGATGTCGAGCTCGTGATAGCGCGCAGCGAGCTCCCAGGCGCCCCATGTGCCGTCCTTCGGCGAGAACACGGAATTCGGCTTGAAGCCGCGAATCGATTGCTCCTCCCGGGTCGCGAACCACGCGAGTTGGATCTGCCAGGCAGAGTGATCGAGCGATGCGGATCTCGTGCCCGAAGTCGGCGTCACTCGCGTGACGTCTTGCGAGACGCGTGCGTACTCGCCGAGCGCGAGGAAGCTGCCGTTCGTGTAGTAGGCCTGCGGCGTGATGCGAATGCGCTCGCCGTCAGCGTACGTGCCCAAGACGTCGCCGCTCGTGCCGCGATAGCTGAAGAAGGTTTGCTGTCCGGGCGTGCGATAACTCGGCAAGAGCGTCGTAGCCGTGCTGCCGGTCGAGTCGACGTACGTGCCCGCGATGCCGAACCCGAGCCCCCGAAGCGCGTAGCGATTCGACGATTGAAACGGCGTGAAGAAGATGCGTGCGGCCCAATCGCCGGACGTATCGTTCTGGACGTCGCCGCTTGCATCGCTGCTGCCGCCGTCGCTGACGCCGTTGAAGTACCCGATCGAGTAGCTCGCCGCCCCTCCCGCGAGGTTACCACTGAGCTGTACGCCGAGATCGCGGTTCGGCAGAAGGCTCGTCGGAAAGCCGCGCTCGATGAAGCGCATGTCGGTTGCGGAAACGATGCGCTCGAGGCCGACCGGCACTTTGAACTTGCCCGCGGTCACGGTGGCCCATGGTGCAAGCCGTGCGGCGACGAACGCGTCCAAGATGATCGTGCGCCCGCCGGCGAAGTCCGGCGTGAAGCGGTAGTCGAAGATGCCGTTCAGCGTGCCTTCGAGCGTCGGTCGTACGCGACGCAGTAGAAAGGTGTCTGCGGTCGACGGCGTCACATCATCGAAGTAGCGCCGACCGTCGAAATGCAGCACGCCACGCAGCTTCGAGACGTTCGCGTTGTCGGCCGTACCGAGGCTGAATCCTTTCGGCCCCGCCTTGACGGTCGCCGCTGAGGCTGCGCCCGCCTTCTTGGCTTCTTCCTCCAGCTCGAGCTTGCGTTCGAGCACTTTGATCTTTTGTTCCTGCGCGTCCAGGCGGTCGCGCAACTCCGTGAGCTCGTCC
>JAAYXG010000576.1 GCA_012516015.1 Lysobacteraceae bacterium
CGACCTCGCGAAAGATATACCGATCGAGTATCCGCAGAAGGATGCCTTTGCCGCCTCAGGGCCGCCGTTGCGCCAGCGCGTTCGGCCAGCCCGTTTCGGGTAGACTAGCGCGCTCAATGACTGCTCATCGAACCGCGCTGCGCGATTCTTGGGGCGGTAACTTAAGCGAGGCGCTGCACGCCGTAAACCCGTCGGAGCGAGAAATCGGCAGCGTCCCGAACGACACGAGGAAGGTTCATGGAATTTTTCGTCAGTACTGCCGCCCCTTCTCGTCAACGCACCGACTGCGCGATCGTCGGCGTCTACGAAAAGGGCGTGCTCACGGAGACCGCGCACGCGCTCGATCGACGCATCGGCGGGCGCATCGCAAAGCTCGTGAAGCGCGGCGATATCCGCGGTAAAGCGGGCGAGACACTGCTGATCACCGACGTCGACGGCGCCGCAAGCGAGCGCGTCTTGATCGTCGGGCTCGGCCCCCGCGCGAGCTTCAAGCGCAAGCAGTACCGCAAGGCCCTCGCATCGGCGCTCGGTGCGATCGGGCGCACGGGCGCCCGCAATGCCGTCAGCTATCTCGGACTGGAGGAGATTCCCGATGGCGACAGCTACTCGCTCGCGCGCGCCGCGGCCGAGGTCGTCGGCAATGCGCAGTATCGGATCCCCGATCACAAGACGACGAACAAGCGCCCGAAGTCGACGCTGACGAAGTTCGGCGTCGCGGTCGCGAGCCGCGCCGATCGCGCGCATGCCGAACGCGGGCTCACGCACGGCCAAGGGATCGTCGCCGGGATGTCGCTCATGCGCGACCTCGCAAATCATCCGGCGAACGTGTGCACGCCGAGCTACTTGTCCAATGCCGCAAAGGCGCTCGCGCGCGATTACCCCGACATTCGCGTGCGCGTGTTGAACGAAGCGGAGTGTCGCCGCCTCAAGATGGGCTCGTTCCTCTCCGTCACGCACGGCAGCGAAGAGCCTGCCCGTCTGATCGTGCTCGAGTATCAGGGGACGGCTCGCAAGGCCAATCCCACGGTACTCGTCGGCAAGGGCGTCACGTTCGACACCGGCGGCATCTCGCTCAAGCCGCCGTCGAACATGGATGAGATGAAGTTCGACATGAGCGGTGCGGCTTCGGTGCTCGGCACGTTCAAAGCGGTCGCAGAGCTCGAGCTCCCCATCAACTTGGTGGGCGTCGTGCCGGCCTGCGAGAACATGCCGAGCGGCCGCGCGACGAAGCCCGGCGACATCGTGAAGAGCATGTCCGGTCAAACGATCGAAGTGCTGAACACCGATGCGGAAGGTCGACTGATCCTCTGCGATGCGATCACCTATGCGCGCCGCTTCAATCCCGATGCGATCATCGACATTGCGACGCTGACCGGCGCGTGCGTGATTGCACTCGGCAATCACTACAGCGGGCTCTTCAGCAACGACGACGAGCTCTCTGCGGCGCTCAAGGCCGCCGGCGAGCGTGCAGACGATCGCGCGTGGCCGATGCCGATCGGCGAAGAGTATGCCGAGCAGCTCAAGAGCAACTTC
>JAAYXG010000065.1 GCA_012516015.1 Lysobacteraceae bacterium
ATCCCCGCAGCCGCAGTGGAGCGAATGGAAGTCGTCGTCGACGGCGCGTCGGCCATTTACGGATCCGATGCCGTGGCGGGTGTCGTGAACATCATCACTCGCAAGAACTTCAGCGGCGCGGAAACCTTCGTGCGTTACGGCAGCGGCGATAGCGTCGATCAAATCGTCGCGAGCCAGAACTTCGGTCTCACTTGGGACGGCGGAAGCCTCTTCGCCGCGTTCGAGCACTACGAGCGCGATCGCCTCAAAGCGTCCGACCGCGATTTCGCAACGAGCGATCGGCGCGCACGCGGCGGATCCGACGCACGTTCCACGCTCGCGTCTCCCGGCAATATCGTCTCCGGTACGACGCGTTATCCGCTTCCCTCGGGAAACGGCGTCGGCCTGACGCCCGATGATCTCACCGCAGGCGCGCCCAATCGGTTCGACGAACACAGGGCGGGGGACTTGCTTCCGAAGCAGAAGCGCAACACCTTCTTCGTCGATGCGCGCCATCAGTTCGGCCGCTGGGACGCGTGGTATCAAGGTTGGCTCTCGGACCGCGACTTTGACGAGCGGGTTGCGCCCGCCGCCGGTCAGCTACGCGTACCGAACACGAATCCCTGGTTCGTCGCACCCGCCGATCTCGGCTCGCCTGAAACCGTCAATGTGGAGTATCGCTTCCTGGCGGAGGATGCGAACCCGGAGCTCGCGGGCGATGAAAAGGCATATCAGAACGCGGTCGGTTTCGGTGTCGATCTCAGCCTCGATTGGCGACTCGAAGGCTATGCGAATTTCAGCAAGAGCAACGGCTTTCAGCGGCGCGGCGCGATCACGAACGGCGCGGCGCTCAATGCGGCGCTCGCAAGCAGCGATCCCGCCACTGCCTTCAATCCGTTCGGGGACGGTACATTCAACGTGACGAACAATCCCGCGCTGGTCGATGTGATCATCGCGAACCGCGACACCGAAGCGACGAGCAAGACACAGGACTTCTCGCTGAAGGCTGACGGCCCGCTGTTCGATCTGCCCGCGGGCAGCGTCCGGCTTGCGGTTGGCCTCGAGCATCACGAGAACACGTTCCAGCAGATCCTCACTGCCACGAACGTGCTTCCGACCGGCGAGCCGACCGTCAAGAACATCAAGAACGAGCGCGACAATCTCGCGGCGTTCGCAGAGGTGTACATCCCGATCGTCAGCGGCGATCAAGGTGTGTCCGGCATTCACTCGCTCGCGTTGTCGCTGGCGGGACGCTACGAAGACTATTCCGACTTCGGCGAAACCACGAATCCGAAGATCGGGCTGACCTGGCAACCGGTCGCGAGCTTGTCGTTGCGCGGCACGTACGGCACGTCCTTCCGCGCGCCGTCGCTCGTCGACACGAGCGAGCAGATTCACAACATCTTCATCCAGAACCTGACGGACCCGACTGCCGCGGGGGGCGTGACGCGCGGCATCTTCCACAACGGTGGGCGTTCGACGCTGAAAGCCGAAGAGGCGACCACGTGGTCGGCCGGTTTCGACTGGGTGCCGAGCGGTGCGCTGGAAGGCTTTACCGCCTCCGTGACGTACTACGACATCGACTACACGGATCGCATCGACGTCGTGCCGAACACCGCGCTGACTCAACCTACCGTGTACGCCCCTTTCATCGTGCGCAGACCCGATGCGAGCGACGCTGCAGCAACCGCCGCGTTCAACCAGCTCGTGGCGGACTTCTTCGCGAATCCCGATCTGCAGAATCCGGTGGAACCCGTCACGAACATCAACGCGATCATCGATGGCCGCCGCGCGAATCTCGGCAGCATGAAACAGACCGGTATCGACGCAAACCTCGCGTACGCGTTCACGACTACAGGCGCCGGAGAGTGGCGCGTCGGGCTCGATATTGCGAAGATCCTGGACCTGACCCGCTCGACCGCACCCGGTCTTCCGTTCATCGACGTGCTCGATCGATTCGGCAATCCAGTCGATCTACGCGCACGCGCGGCGGTCAACTGGCGCTTGGGCGGGCTCTCGGCGAATCTGTATTACAACTATACTGACAGCTATCTGAACACGGCGATCACGCCCAATGTCACCGTCGACAGCTACAAAACGATCGACTTGGCGTTGATCTACGATTTCGACGGGCCTGGCGTGCTGGATGGCTTGAGCGTCGCGCTGAGCGGCCAAGACATCACGGATGAGGAGCCGCCGGTCGTGCTGAACGGTATCGTCTCGTGGGACAACCAGGTGGTATCCCCGCTCGGTCGCTTCATCTCCATGTCCATCACGAAACGCTGGTAGGAGAACGAGAGCATGAAGGCAAGAGCGCGCGCGAGCGTCGCGATAGGTCTGTGGTGTCTCGCGTGCGCTCCCGCGCTCGGCGCGGAACCTGCCAAGGAATCGCGCCCGGGCGTTTATCGCGGCTACTCGCAGGCGCGCTTCAGCGAATGGATCAAGACCTCTCAATACGTGGCCGTGCGCGACGGCACCCGCCTTGCCGTCGACATCTATCGTCCGGCGATCGATGGACGCGCGGTCGAGGAGCGGTTTCCCGTCGTCTGGATGCATACGCCTTATCGCCGCGCGTATAAGGATGCCTCCGGGAAAGTCGTCAATGCCATCGAAAGCAACCGCCTGACGGAGTTGCTCAAGCACGGGTACGTCGTGGCCGCAGTGGATACGCGCGGCCGCGGCGCATCTTTCGGCGCGCGGCGCGGCTTTCAGGATCGCACGGAAGCGAACGACGCCTACGACATGACGGAGTGGTTCGCGAAGCAACCTTTCAGCACCGGCGCGATCGGGGTGACGGGCTGCTCTTATCTCGGCGGCACGACCTGGCACAGCGCGACAACGCTCTCGCCTCACCTGCGCGCGATTGCCCCCGGTTGCACGGATTTCGACAAGTATGGATTCGTGAGCCGCGGAGGCATCACCGCGCAGTTCAACACCCGA
>JAAYXG010000577.1 GCA_012516015.1 Lysobacteraceae bacterium
CCCAGAACAAGCGGCGTTTCGCGAATTCCCATCGTGAGGCCAAACCGGTCTCGACTCTGTTGGCTCGCGCGTCCGCGCACTCGGTTGCCGAGCTGCGCAAACCTTCGAACGGCGTGTTCGCTCGACCCGGCAGGAGATCGCGCGGCTCCGCCGTTTGAAAGAAGCGGATCGTCGCGGGACTCAATGCCATCAAAGGCCGCTCCGACAAACGCCAGGCGCCGCCTTCTTGTCGCGCGATACAGCGCGTCGGCGCCTCGAGCGTGAGTCGACCGTCAGGCATCTGCATTGCATCGAGATGCTGACGATTGAGCGCATGCAACATCTCGTGCACGAACGTGCGCAATTGGAGGAGTGGGATCGACTCGGCCTCGTACTGACCGAAGGTCCGGACGGTTTGCAGGGGAGCGATGGCGATGCCTTCGCGCCCTGCGCTGTCGAACATGATGCCGAACAGGCGCTCGCCGCGATCCGATACGATCGATGGGGCGACGAGGGCATATATCTTCGCATCCGCACGCGATGGCGGCGCCAAATTCCGCCAGGCGAGTGCATACTGATAAAGGTCCGCGCGATCGAGCGGACCGGCCTCGGGCGAATAAGGCAGGCGGTCGTCGTCGGCAACGACCATGAGATCGAATCCGCCCGATCTGAGGATGCGGGCCGCGGACGCGACCCCTTCCTCGGTCTCGACCTCGAGCGCGATCGGCTCGAGCCCTCGAAACGAATCGAGCTCGACGAACAAATCGAAGCGCTTGCGCGAGCACGTAGGATCGCTGCAGGTCATATCGGGCCAGAAGAAGGCCCAAGCCACGAGTGCGAAGAGAGAGAGCGGCACGAGCGTGAGTAAGGCGGTGGCGAGTTTTCTTGGGGCGATCATCTAACGAGATACACTGCGACGGTCGGCGCTCGGCGAGCTCTTGCTGCGCAAAGCAGCCTGAAAGATCCGTTGTCTATCGGTCATTTCACGGCGCCCTCGTTTACCGACTGTACATCACGCGCCGGCGTCCGAAGAAGTCGAACGATCCGGCAGTCGGACCCTGTGTTATGTTTCCGTTAAAGAGGAACGCGTATGCGTTGGTTCCCTGGCATGCTGCAGCGTTCTGCTCGCCCGGCTTATCCAAAGCGCGCGTCTTCATGGGGAGAGATGACGATGACCAAAGTTGCCCTAACTGGAGCGGCGCTTCTATGGGCTGGCCTCGTCGCAGCGGACGATGATTGTGCCTTCACCGCGGAACGCACGGCAGAGGAGTCGGCCGACGGCATCGAACGACTCGAGATTCGTGCCGGGGCAGGCGACCTCAACGTTGAAGGCGAGAACGGTCTGCGCAGCGTGTACGTAACCGGATCCGCCTGCGCACGCACCGAAGCGCAACTGGACCGTGTGCAGCTGCGGCTGGTGCGCGAGGGGAGTACGCTCGTGCTCGAGGCGCTGCCCGAAGCGCAGGGCTTCAGTTTGCGCAGTTGGTTCGGCAGGAACCCTGCCAAGCTCGATGTCACGGTCCGGCTGCCCGCAGGGCTCGCAGTCGGCATCGAGGACTCGAGCGGCCGCACGCGCGTTGCGAATGTCGGTGCGGCGGAGATCGCCGACGGCTCCGGCGATCTCCAGATCGAGAATGTCAGAGGTGCGCTCGAAGTGCGAGACGGCGCTGGTCAAGTCTCGATCCGCAACGTGCAGGGTACCGTGCGTATCGGAGACGGCTCCGGCGATTTCAGCATTACGAAAGTCGTCGGCGACGTCATCGTCCTCGACGACGGATCGGGGTCGATGGAGATCGTCGATGTCCAAGGCAATGTCACGATCGGGCGCGACGGCTCGGGTGACATTCTCGTGGAGCGCGTCACCGGCAGCGTTCGAATCGAGGAGGATGGCTCCGGCAGCATCCGGATTGCGTCCGTTCAGCACGACGTGATCATCGACAGGGACGGCACGGGTTCGATCTTCGTCGACGACGTGCAGGGCGATTTCACCGTCGAGATCAGCGGTAGCGGCGACGTGCAGCATCAGAACGTTCGCGGTCGTGTCCGCATCGGAGGCGAAGCGATCGCACCGGACGAGAGCGATGAGTCGACGGAGGCGGACGAGGCGAACGAGGAGCTAGAAGTAGAGAGATGATCGACGCGGAAACGCTCGAGCGCTTGGAGCTCAAGATCGCGTACCTCGAGCGCGCGAATACGGAGCTGAGCGACGTTGTCTATCGCCAACAGCGAGAGATCGCGGATTTGCAGGAGCGCTTCGCCGCGCTGCGGGATCGGTTCGAGGCGTTGAAGTCGCAGCCGACGCCGTACTCGGCGGAAGAAGAAAAGCCGCCTCATTATTGAGGGCGTGTAGACGTGTGGTCGTGTAGGCGTGTGGACGCCAGAATACGCACGAGGCGTCTCCTCTGACGCTACACGTCCGCACGTCCACAGCAATGAGTCCAGTCGCAACATTCATCGGTGAGCACGCGATCTTGGCGCTGAGCGCCGTGAGTGTGCTCTTGCTCCTCACGACGGGCGTCGTGTGGAAGCTCATCGATCGAGTCTGGGAGCCGCTTTGGCGGCTTGTTACGCGCCTTTGGGATGCACTGTGGGGCTCTAAGCTCGGCGACGTGCTGAGGCGCATTCCTCTAGTGCGCGATACGCTCGCGCGCGGCCTATCGGTGTGGCGTTATCTCGGCATTCATGCGGTCGCAAGCTTCGCCGTAGCGCTCGTCGGAATCGCCGTATTCGTGGAGCTCGCGGATGAGATCGATCCGCA
>JAAYXG010000578.1 GCA_012516015.1 Lysobacteraceae bacterium
AGCTCCTTCTGAATGGCCTTCATCTGCTCATTCAGGTAGTACTCGCGCTGGCTCTTCTCCATCTGCTGCTTGACACGACCGCGGATGCGCTTCTCGATTTGCAGCACGTCCATCTCGCCTTCGATGAGCGCGAGGATGTGCTCCAAACGTTTGCGCACGTCCTGGATCTCGAGCACTTTCTGCTTTGCATCGAGCTTGAGCGACATGTGCGCCGCGACGTTGTCCGCGAGTCGGCCCGGCTGCTCGATTCCGGCTAGTGCGGTCAGCACCTCCGGCGGCACCTTGCGGTTGAGCTTGACGTACTGCTCGAACTGCGAGGTCACGGAACGTGCAAGCACGTCCATCTCGCGCTCGTCGTACTGCTCGACATCCTTGTATGGAGTGATGTCCGCGGAGAAGTACGGTCCGGTGTAGAGCTTGTCGATCTTCGCGCGCTCTGCGCCTTCGACGAGCACTTTCACCGTGCCGTCCGGAAGCTTCAAGAGTTGCAGGATCGTCGCGACGGTGCCGAGGCGATAGAGGTCCTGCGCGCCGGGATCGTCGACGTCCGCTTGCTTCTGCGCGACGAGCAAAATCTGCTTGCCCGAACGCATCGCTTGGTCGAGCGCAAGGATCGACTTCTCGCGGCCGACGAAAAGCGGGATGACCATATGGGGGTAGACGACGACATCGCGCAGCGGCAAGACCGGAATGGCGCCCGCCGCGGTCGTGGTCTGCTGAGTTGTCTCTGGTGTCTCTGTGCTCACGCGAATACCTTTAGCGTGCTGGCGAAAGAAAAATACGCTGTTGAAGCCAAAATACCGGATCGAGCGCGGTGTCGCCACCTCGCACGGACGCAGATCGTCTCGGGTTGCGCTAAACCGTCACACATCGAATAAGAAATGCAGGGCAACCCTGATTGCACTCGTACTTACCTCGTTTGCCGTAAGAAAAAAGGCGCCCAGTGGGGCGCCTTTTCACTCACACAAGTTGACGGTCGACTGTCGCTAGTTGACGGCCAGAACGCCTCTGACCAACCGCTAACCGCTTCTTCCCTAGTGGTGATCGCTTCCCGTGGGGCGCCGCTCCTCCACTGCCGACAATCGCGCATCTTCGCCGTTCCCATACAGCACGTACGGTTTGTTCTCGCCGAGAATGACCGTCTCGTCGACCACGATTTTCTGCACGTTTCGCAGCGACGGCAGTTCATACATGGTCTCGAGCAGCGCGGTTTCAAGGATCGTGCGCAAACCTCGCGCGCCGGTTCTTCTTTGCATCGCCTTCTTCGCCACCGCCTTGAGCGCGTCCGGGCGGAACTCCAGCTCGACGCCTTCCATGTCGAACAGCTTTCGATACTGCTTGCTGAGCGCGTTCTTCGGCTCGAGCAAGATCGAGACGAGCGCCGCCTCATCGAGCTCATCGAGCGTCGCGACGACCGGCAGTCGACCCACGAACTCCGGAATCAGGCCGTACTTGATCAGATCCTCCGGCTCGACATCGTGGAACACGTCGCTCCCGTGCGGACGATCGGCCTGCTGACGCACGTCGGCCGTGAAGCCGATGCCCGTCTTCTGAGTCCGATTGAGGATGATCTTTTCGAGCCCGGCGAACGCGCCGCCGCAGATGAACAAGATGTTCGTCGTGTCCACCTGCAGGAACTCTTGTTGCGGATGCTTGCGGCCACCTTGCGGCGGCACAGAGGCGATCGTGCCCTCGATCAGCTTGAGCAATGCCTGCTGAACGCCCTCCCCCGACACGTCGCGGGTGATGGACGGGTTATCCGACTTGCGCGAGATCTTGTCGATCTCGTCGATGTAGACGATGCC
>JAAYXG010000579.1 GCA_012516015.1 Lysobacteraceae bacterium
CACCAGCCGCTTTCTCTCAAATGAAGTTCTGCTCCGAGTGCGGTCAGCCGGTCACGGTCAAGATTCCTGAAGGGGACCACTTGCCGCGCTTCGTCTGTACCGCGTGCGGCACCATCCACTACCAGAACCCGCGCATCATCGCCGGCTGCGTGATCGAAACCGAAGGCAAGATCCTGCTGTGCAAGCGGGCGATCGAGCCGCGGCTCGGCTATTGGACGATCCCGGCCGGGTTCATGGAAAATGGCGAATCGGTCCAGAATGCCGCGGCACGCGAAGCCGTCGAAGAAGCGCTGGCGCAGGTCGAGATCGGCTCGCTGCTCGCGATCGTCAACGTGCTTCACGCCCACCAAGTGCACATCATGTTTCGAGCAACGCTGCGGAATCCGGCTTTCGGCGTCGGGCCCGAGAGCCTGGAAGCGGCGCTGTACGAAGAAAAGGACATTCCCTGGCCCGAGATCGCGTTCCCGAGCGTGGAATTCGCGCTACGCCGCTATCTCGACGATCGTCGCGAGGGCGTCGAGCGCATGCACTTCAAGGACATCGATGCGCGCAACCGACCGCGGCCGCTCTGACGCCGTCCCGAGGTGATGCCGCGCCTCGCATCTGTGCACGCTGTTTGGCACAATTATCGATCCGAGCGGTAACCCTCGAACCGCAAACGACATCTCGACCTCGATCTACATTCGACCTTCCGGAGCTCGCCGATGACCTTTGTCGTCACCGAAAACTGCATCAAGTGCAAGTACACCGACTGTGTGGAGGTCTGTCCGGTCGACTGTTTCCACGAAGGTCCGAATTTTCTCGTGATCGATCCCGACGAATGCATCGACTGCACGCTGTGCGAGCCTGAATGTCCCGTCGAGGCGATTTTTTCGGAAGAGGAACTGCCGCCAGGTCAGGAGCAGTTCAAGGAGATCAATGCGGAGCTCGCGAAAGTGTGGCCCGTCATCACCGAAAAGAAGCCGCCGCCGGAAGACGCGAAGGAATGGGAAGGCAAGCCGGACAAGCTGAAGCTGCTCGAGAAATAGATGAGGGGATAGGGACCAGGGGATAGGGGATAGTCAGAAGCGCTATCGCGCTCGCTTCCTTCTGACTATCCCCTATCCCCTAACCCCTATCCCCTTCCTATTTCGCAGCGGCGCGCAGCTCGTCGAGCTCTTGCTTCAACTTGCCCGGGGGCAAGTAGCCGCCGATGTAATCGCCGTTGGTCGTAAAGATCGCGGGTGTTCCGCGCACCCCGAGCTGCTCGCCCAGCTCGAATTGCTTCGCGACCGGCGTCGTGCAGCTCGGCGCCTTCACGTCTTCGCCGCGCTTTGCCCTCGTGATCGCGCTCTTGCGATCGTTCGAGCACCACACCGCTTCCATCTTGCGCCAATCCGGCGAATCGGGGCCGGAGCGAGGATAGGCCATGTAACGAACGCGCACGCCGAGCTTCGTCAGCTGATCGATCTCGCTGTGAAGCTTGCGGCAATAGCCGCAATCGACATCGGTGAACACCGTGATCGTGTGCTGCGGGGCCGATGCCGGACCGAAGATGATCATGTCGCGTTCGTCGAGTTTTGCGAGCACCGCGCGCCGCTCTTGCATACGCGCCTGCTCGGTGATGTTGATCCGCGTATCGATCTCATACATATCGCCCGTGATCACGTACTTGCCGTCCGCGCTCACGTACGCGCTGTCCGCTCCGACGCGAATCTCATAGATGCCCGGAATCTTCGACGGACGAACGTCCTCGATCCTGAGCTCCGGAAACTTCGCGGCGATCACGGCGCGAGGATCGCTCTTTGCGGCCGGCTCGGCGGCGGATACGGACACTGAAGCCAGGACGAGCAAGGCGGGCAAGAACAGGCGGTTCATCGACACTCCAAGACGGATTCGCGGGCTGCGAGTCGTTGGACGCGAAAGCGGCACAACGGTTCAGTCCGCGAAGTCTACCGCATGAGGAAGCGGATGGCGGGTCAGGGAATAGGGGTCAGTCAGAAGAAGAGCGCGGCAGCGCTTCTGACTATCCCCTACCCCCTAGGGTGGTGCTGAGCATGCAGTTCCTTCATACGCTCGCGGGCGACGTGCGTATAGATCTGCGTCGTCGACAGATCGCTGTGTCCTAGGAGCATCTGCACCACGCGCAAGTCGGCGCCGTGGTTGAGCAGGTGCGTGGCGAACGCGTGACGCAGCGTGTGCGGGGAAAGCGCCTTCTGGACACCCGCCTTCTGCGCGTAGCGCTTGATGATGTGCCAGAACGCCTGGCGCGTCATGCGATCGCCGCGGCGGGTCGGGAACAGGAAGTCCGTCTGGCGCTCGAGAAGGATCTCCAGTCTCGGACCGTTCATGAACTTGTGCAGCCAGTCGAGCGCCTCTTCGCCGAGCGGTATCAAGCGTTCGCGATCGCCCTTGCCGACGATGCGCAACACGCCTTGGTTCATGTTGACCTGATTCGATTTCAGGTTCACGAGCTCGGAGACGCGCAGCCCCGTCGCGTACAGGACTTCGAGCATCGTGCGGTCGCGGTGACCGAGCGGCTCTTCGATCTGCGGCGCGTTCAAGAGCGCCTCGACCTCTTCTTCCGTCAAGGACTTAGGCAGCGAGCGGCCGATTTTCGGCATCGCGATCTGCGCGGTCGGATCTTCTTTCAGGGCGCCGTCTCGAACCAGATAGCGATAGAAGCGGCGGAAGCTGGAGAGTTGTCTGGCCGTCGATCTCGGGCGAGCGCCCGATTCGACGCGCCACGCAATGAAGGCGAGTAGATCCGCGCGTTTGGCAGCGATACTCGAGGTGCCCCTGGCCTGCAACCAACGGTCGAGCGCGGTCAGATCGGCACGGTAGGCCGACAACGTGTTCGGCGATAGGCCGCGCTCCATCCACACTGCGTCGAGAAAACGATCGATAGCGGCCAGCGACGGAGTCTCCGGCGTGTCGTCATTCGTCCTCGAGTAAACTGTCGCTTTCGTAACGGTGCTCATCGTATGAAGTTCTGCGTGGTGCCGGTCTGGCTTCGCCGCATCCCGGCCCTGCGCGAGTGTCGGGAGTATGCGGAGGGGGTCCAAAACCGGGCGTGACAGTTATCACAGAACCCCGCCGGGCATTACATAAAGAGAACCAGTTCACAGAAAATGCCCCTTGCCCTGTTCCTCGCATATCGCACTCAGCTCAATACTGCTTCCCCATGTCCGGTCCCCTGAAACGCACCCTGCGCGAAATCCTGCATATCTTCTACGGCATCTACGCCGGCCTGGTGTTCGTCGTCTTGAGTCTGCTCGCCTTCCCCCTGGTGCTGTTGCCGTTTCGCATCGGGACGCGCCGCCGCATCGCGCACGTGACTGCCCGCTTGTTCTTCAAGCTGGCCGGCATGCAGGTCCGACTGCTCGACGAGGGGCGCCTCCCTCGAGGGCCCTGCGTGATCGTCGCGAACCATGCCAGCTATCTCGACGGCGTCGTGCTGAAGGCGTCCTTGCCGGCCCGCTTCTGCTTCGTCATCAAAAAGGAGGTCAGCCGCATCCCTGTCGCAGGCATGCTGCTCCGCCGTATCGGCTCGGAGTTCGTCGACC
>JAAYXG010000580.1 GCA_012516015.1 Lysobacteraceae bacterium
GTGCAAATTGGGATAGTCGATCAACCTTCGCAGGTTGCACTTGAAGTGTCCGTGGTAGACGGCATCGAAGCGCACGAGAGTCGTGAACAAGCGCCAATCGGTCTCGACGATTCGATCTCCGAATAGATAGCGATTCTTGTCGAGTCGCTTCTCGAGCTCATCGAGCGTCGCGAACACGCCGCGCGCCGCTTCCTCGTAAGCTTCCTGCGTGCTCGCAAAGCCCGCCTTGTACACGCCGTTGTTGACGGTGTCGTAGATGTGATCGTTCAGAGCGTCGATGTCCGCACGCAACGGTTCCGGGTAGAAATCCCCTGGCTGCGCGCCGACGCCATCGAAGGCGCTGTTGAACATGCGGACGATGTCCGCGGACTCGTTGCTGACGATGCGCCGCTGCTTCTTGTCCCACAGAAGCGGTGTCGTTGCCCGGCCCGACGCCTTGGGATTGTCTGCGAGATACACTTCGTACAGCGCGCGTGCGCCATTGACGGAATCCGAAACGACTCCGGGTCCTGGATCGAACGTCCAACCGCGCTCGGCCATGAGCCAATGCGTGACCGAAAGCGAGATCATGTTCTGCAGCCCTTTGAGCTCTCGCATGATCAACGTGCGATGCGCCCACGGGCACGCGTACGACACATATAAATGATAGCGTCCGGGCTCCGCGGCAAATCCGCCTTCGCCGGTCGGGCCCGGCGATCCATCGGGCGTAATCCAATGTCGGTACGGCGACTGCCAACGAACGAAGCGTCCGCCCGTGGACTTCGTGTCATACCACTGATCTTTCCACTCGCCTTCGACTAGTACGCCCACGCCAAGATCTCCCGCATCGATGCAACGTTCAGATATTCAACAACTGTGTGCACGGATCGTTCCGTGTTGCTCGGAACAGAACTCTCGCAAAGCACGCTTAGCTTGCCAAGCAGAGGAAGCCCGGAACATCTCTCGCAGAGACGCGGCTTTGGCGAGCTTTGCGCATTCTTCTCTTCATTGCCTAGAGCTCTCCGAGCGCTGCGCGGCGAGCGCCGCTTCGCGGAGAGCGTCCATCGCGATGCGGTAGGGGTGCGGGCCGTAGCTGACGCGCGCGACGCCCAACTCCGCGAAGCGCGGGGGCGGCGTTGCGCCCGGTCGAGCCATGACATTGACCGGCAGCGGGGACTCGGCGCAGACGCGGGCGATCTTGCCTTCGTCGATCAAGCCGGGCACGAAAAATCCATCGGCGCCCGCATCCGCGTAAGCGCGTGCGCGCTCGAGCGCGGTCGTGACCATTTCGTCGGTGTGCTCGCTCGGGTGCGCGATGAGAAATACGTCCGTGCGCGCATTGATGAACGCGCCGGCGACGATCCCGTCCGCAGACGCGCGGGCGTAGCGGATTCGTTCGCATTGTGCTTCGACGGAGTAGAGCTCTCGCTTCGAGGCGATGCTATCTTCGAGGTTGAAACCGATCGCGCCGAGCCGAATTGCTTGCTGGACCGTCGCGCCGACATCGCCGTAGCCGCTCTCGAGATCGGCCGTGACGGGCAGATCCGCCGCGGCAACGATGCGCTGCAGGTTGGCGAGCGCGAGCGTCAAGGGAATCTTCTCTCCGTCCTCGAAGCCGTGTGCGGCGGCAACGGACCAACTGCCGGTTGCGAGCGCCTGCGCACCCGTTTCGGCGACGACTTTCGCCGATCCCGCGTCCCACACATTGAATAGGATGAGCGGGTCGCCCTTTCGATGCAGCTCGCGAAAACGGCGTGCGTGTTCTGCTTGTTTGCTCATGCGTGTTCGAGCTCCGATAGTGGCCACAGTGCTTGCTGCGGATGGATTCCGGCAGTGCGCTGCTCGTGATCGAGCAGCCACTGCTTCCGTGCGCGACCGCCGCCGTAGCCGACGAGGTCGCCGTTCGATGCGCAGATGCGATGGCACGGAATGACGATCGAGATTCGGTTACGCCCGTTCGCCCAACCGACGGCGCGCGCGGCGCGCGGCTTACCGAGATGCCGAGCAAGCTCGCCGTACGACTTGATTGCGCCGTAGGGCACTTCGCGCAGCAAATTCCAGACCGAACGTTCGAAGGCAGACCCCGGCGTGATGAGCTGCACCGTGAACGTTTGTCGCGTGCCGGCGAAGTAATCGCGCAGCTCGGATTCTATGCAGTCCAAGTGACGGTTTCTGCCCGGGATGACCGCATATCCGTAGCGGCCGCGAAGCGCATCGATCTCGTTTGCGAGCGCCGGCCGATCGGCAAACTCGAGTAAGACCAAGCCGCGTGCTTCGGCCATCGCGATCATGGGACCGAGCGGCGTTTCGATGCGCGAGAACAAGAGTGCCGTGCGTGCGTCGCAATCGCCGGGCGTCGTTCCCGTTGCTTTCCTGAACGCATCTCGAAACCCGCTCAGGGACTCGTAGCCGATGTCGAGCGCTGTTTCGTCGATCGAAGCGCCGCTCGCGAGGCGCTCGAGCGCAAGACCGATCCTGCGCGCGCGTACGTACTCGTGAAACGTCGTTCCGAACTCATGCTTGAACCATCGACGAACCCGAATCGGGTCCATGCCGGCACGCGCGAGCGTCGCGTCCGTCCAGCGGTTGTCGGGTGCCGCGTCGATCTTCTCCAGCAGAGGACGAATCCAGTCCGGTGTGCGTTCCGCCTGCAGTGGCATACAGCGTTGACAAGGACGGTATCCAGCTTTGAGCGCCGCGACCGTGGACGCAAAGAATTCGACGTTCTCCGCTTTCGGCTTGCGCGCCGGGCACGTGGGCCGACAGAAAATGCCCGTCGTGCGCACGGCCGTAACGAAGACGCCGTCATAGGCGCGATCGCGCTCGATCATCGCGCGGATCATTTCGGAACGTGGCGGAAGCATGCGTGCACCGTACATCCAAGCCTGCCGCGAGTTCCACCGGAAAATGGACTTCGAATTCCGCCCGGACGAGGTAGGTTTCGGGCGAACGCGCAGAAGCGTCAAGCCGGATCGCACTTTTCCCGGACAGAGTGTAAGTTGCGCCAATTCCGTCGAAAGACAAGAAGACGCTCGCCGCTAGGCGACGTAACAGATCGAACGGGGTTGACGACTCGAAATGCAGAGTTTTTCTTCGCCGCGTCCTCGTGCTGCGCGGTCGTTCTTCGCGTCGACGTACGGGCGCACCGCTTTGGCCGCTGTCGTCGCCGTTTCGCTGTTCGGGATAGCGGGTTGCGCGGCCGACTATCGCGGCTGGAGAACCTACGGCGGAACGCCGGGCCAGATTCGCTACTCCGCGCTCGATCAGATCGATCGCTCGAACGTCCATCGGCTCGAAGTCGCCTGGACGTACGATACCGGCGAAGGAGGCGATCTGCAGACGCAGCCGATCGTCGTCGATGGCGTGCTGTATGCGTACACGCCGACACACAAGACGATCGCGCTCGATGCCGCGACCGGCAA
>JAAYXG010000581.1 GCA_012516015.1 Lysobacteraceae bacterium
CGTCGATGATTCGTATTTCTCGGCGCCGAGGATGACTTGCGCCATCGCTTGCACCGCCTTCACGGGGTACTTACCGACTGCACTTTCGCCGGAGAGCATGACGGCATCGGTACCGTCCATGACCGCGTTCGCAACGTCGGACACTTCCGCACGCGTCGGCACCGGGTTGTTGATCATCGACTCCATCATCTGTGTCGCCGTGATCACGATTCGATTGCGCTTGCGCGTTTCGGCGATGATGTGCTTCTGCAATCCGGTCAGCTCGGCGTAACCGACCTCGACGCCGAGATCGCCGCGCGCGACCATGACGGCGTCGCTCGCCAAGATGATTCGATCCAAGTTGACGAGCGCCTCGGAGCGTTCGATCTTCGCCACGAGGTGGCCATGGCCGCCTTCCTTGCGCAAGAGGCGACGCGCCTCTTCCATGTCGCTGCCGTCGCGCGCGAACGAGACGGCGAGATAATCGACACCGAGCTTTGCAGCGAGCTTGATGTCCTCGCGATCTTTGTCGGTCAACGCGCCGGCCGACAAGCCGCCGCCCTGCTTGTTGATCCCTTTGTTGTTCGAGAGCTCGCCGCCGACGACGACACGCGTATGAATCCGAGGGCCGTCGACGTCGGTCACGTCCAGAACGATCAAACCGTCGTTCAGGAGCAGCGTGTCGCCGGCACGCACGTCTTCGGGCAGAGTCTTATAGGCAACGCCGACGCTCTTCGCGGTTCCCGCGTTGGTGTCGAGCGAGACGTCGAGCGTGAAGGGATCGCCTTCATTCAGAAAAACCTTGCCCTCGGCGAAGCGCTCGATGCGAATCTTCGGGCCCTGCAGGTCTCCGAGAACCGCCACCCACTTGCCGGCCCGCTCGGCCGCCTCGCGCACCATCTGCACGCGGCGCGCATGAAACTCCGGCTCCCCGTGCGAGAAATTGATGCGCACGACGTCCGCGCCGGCGCGGATGAGTTCTGCCAGAACCGTCGGGTCGTCAGTAGCGGGGCCGAGCGTCGTAAGAATTTTTGTACGGCGAAGCATAGGCTAGCGTTAGGGGTTGGCGGTTAGCGGATAGCCAGAAGGCCGATTCCGACCTTCTGACAGCGGCGGACAGTGTAATGAGATTGCAGAAACTTGCGAGCGCTATTCCGTCTCGAAGGTTCAAGATGGACGAGCGCCCCCCAACGCTCGCCCCTGACGCGTCTCAGCGCTACTGCTTTGCGCGTTCTTCGAGCACCGCGACGGCGGGGAGCTTCTTGCCTTCGAGGAACTCGAGAAAAGCGCCGCCGCCGGTCGAAATATAGGAAATGTCCTCCGCAATGCCGTATTTCTCGATCGCCGCGAGCGTATCGCCGCCGCCCGCGATCGAGAACGCCGAGCTGCGGGCAATCGCCTGCGCCAACGTGCGGGTGCCCTCGCCGAACTGATCGAACTCGAAGACGCCGACCGGTCCGTTCCACACGATCGTGCCCGCATCGGCGAAGAGCTGCGCGAATCGCTCAGCCGTGTCGGGTCCGATATCCAGGATCATCTCGTCGGCGCCGACATTGTTGACCGGCTTGACGTCGGCCTCGGCGCTCGCGGAGAACTCCTTCGCAACGACGACGTCAGTGGGGAGCGGGATGTCCACCTTCAGCTCCCTGGAGCGAGCCAGCAGTCCCTTGGCGATATCGATCATGTCGGGTTCGGCAAGCGATTTGCCGATCGCATAGCCCTGCGCGGCGAGAAACGTGTTTGCGATGCCCCCGCCGACGATGAGCTTGTCGACCTTCGTCAGTAAGGTCTCGAGCACGGTCAGCTTCGTTGAAACCTTCGAACCCGCGACGATCGCGATCAGCGGGCGCTTCGGCTTCTCGAGCGCCGTCTCGAGCGCCTCCAGCTCATTCATGAGAAGCGGGCCTGCACACGCGACGGGCGCAAAACGCGCGACGCCGTGCGTGCTCGCTTCCGCACGATGCGCCGTACCGAAAGCATCCATGACGAACACGTCGCAGAGCGCCGCCATCTTGCGGGCGAGCTCCTCGTTGTTCTTCTTCTCGCCCTTGTTGAAGCGCACGTTCTCGAGCAGTACGACCTCGCCGACCCCGCACTCGACGCCGTCGAGCCAGTTCTTCTCGAGCCGAACCTTGTAGCCGAGGAGCTCCGACAGACGCTGCGCGACGGGTGCGAGCGAGAACTCCTCGTCGTACACGCCTTCTTCGGGCCGCCCCAGATGAGACATGACGAGCACGCGCGCGCCCGCATTCTTGGCAGCCTGAATCGTCGGCAACGCGGCACGAATACGCGCATCGCTCGATACGACGCCGCCTTGCACGGGAACGTTGAGATCTTCACGGATCAAGACGCGCTTGCCGCGCAGATCGAGATCGGTCATTCGGAGGATGGGCATTGGAGGAATCCCTCTTGAGGGCTCGGGGCACGGGGCCTGGGGCTCGGGTCAGAAAAGAATCGTGCGAGTGCTCTCGATGGCTCGTACTTGGAGCGCAGCTCTTGGATCTTCCGACCCAAGCCCCGCGCCCCAAGCCCCAAGCCCTTAAGCAGCCTTGAACCACGCAATCGCCGTGTCGAGCATGCGGTTCGAGAAGCCCCACTCGTTGTCGTACCACGCGCAGACCTTGACCAAGGTGCCGTCGATAACTTTCGTCATCGTGGCGTCATAGGTCGAAGACGCCGGGTCATGGTTGAAGTCGACGGAGACGAGCGGTGCATCGGTGTACGCGAGCACGCCTTTCAGCGAGCCGTTCGCGGCCTCCTTCATCGCAGCATTGATCTCCTCGACGCTCGTCGCGCGCTTGGCGATAAAGCTCAGGTCGACGAGGGAGACGTTGATCGTGGGCACACGAACGGCGAAGCCGTCGAGCTTGCCGTTTAACTCCGGCAACACGAGGCCGACGGCCGCCGCTGCGCCCGTCTTCGTCGGGATCATCGACATCGTCGCAGAGCGCGCCCGGCGCAGGTCCTTGTGGTACACGTCCGTGAGCACCTGGTCGTTCGTGTAGGCGTGAATCGTCGTCATGACGCCCGAGGTGATGCCGACCTTCTCGTTCAACACTTTCGCGACCGGCGCCAGACAGTTGGTGGTGCACGACGCGTTCGAGATCACGGTGTAGCTCGACTTGAGCGTGTTGTGATTCACGCCGTACACGATCGTCGCATCGACGTCCTTGCCGCCCGGTGCGGAAATCACGACCTTCTTCGCTCCGGCATTCAGATGGGCGCTCGCCTTCTCCTTACTCGTGAACAGACCCGTGCACTCGAACACGACGTCGACGCCGAGCTCGCCCCAGGGGAGTTTCGACGGGTCGCGCTCGGCGATCACCCGAATGCGATCGCCGTTGACGACCATCGAGTCGCCGTCCACGGTCACCTCACCGGGGAACTTGCCGTGCACGGTGTCGTACTGCGTGAGGTGCGCGTTCGTTTTCGCATCGCCCAAGTCGTTGATGGCGACGATCTGAATTTCCTTCTGACGGTTCGCCTCGTACAGCGCACGGAGGATGTTGCGACCGATCCGGCCATAGCCGTTGATACCGACTTTGATGGGCATTGCTCAATTTCCTCGAAGAGTAGGCTGTGGGCTGTAGGCTGTAGGCTGTAGGTCGGACTGGAGGGCTCCAACCGGCCTGCAATCGCTATCGCTTTCAGTACAGCGAAGGTTAACGAATCATCCAATCTCGCGAACGAGCTTACGACTGCGCATCACCCTGCACTCTGCAGCAGACGTTCCACGGTCTTCACCACGTTGTCCGCAGTGAACCCGAAATGCTTGAACAGTTCCTTTGCGACACCTGATGCGCCGAACGAAGTCATACCGATGACTGCGCCTCGGTCGCCGACGTAGCGCCACCACATATCCGGAGAGGCCGCCTCGATCGCGACACGGCAGGCAACCGCCTTCGGTAGCACTTGTTCCCGATAGGAAGCGTCTTGAGCATCGAACACGTTCGTGCTCGGCATGGAAACGACGCGCACGCGTCGCCCCTGTTGCTCCAGCGCGGCCGCCGCTTCCACCGCCAAGCCGATCTCCGAGCCGGTTGCGATGAGGATCGCTTCGGGCGCGCCTTCGCAATCCTTCAGTACGTAACCGCCTCGTCGTATCGCTTCGACCTGCTCCGGCGTGCGTGCTTGCGCCGGAATCCCTTGGCGCGTCAGCGCGAGCACAGAGGGCCCGTCGCGACGCTCGATCGCGTCGATCCACGCCACCGCGGTCTCGGCGGCATCGCAAGGCCGCCACACGGTCATGTTCGGAATGATCCGCAGGCTCGGAATGTGCTCGACGGGTTGATGCGTCGGACCGTCCTCGCCAAGACCGATCGAATCGTGCGTCAGCACGAAGATGACCCGTTGCTTCATCAACGCAGCCATGCGAATTGCGTTGCGAGCGTAGTCCGAGAACACGAGGAACGTGCCGCCGTACGGGATCAGGCCGCCATGCAGGGCGATGCCGTTCATGATCGCGCTCATGCCGAACTCGCGCACCCCGTAGTGCAGGTAGTTGCCGGTCGGATCCTCGGCGGTGAACGGACGCGAATCCTTGCGGTTCGTGTTGTTCGACCCGGTCAGATCCGCCGATCCGCCCAGCAACTCCGGCACGTGCGGGCCGAGTCCGTTCAAGGCCTGCTGAGACGCTTGCCGAGTTGCGAGCGAGCCGGTCGCTTGCGCGGCCTGCGCCAGGTACTCCGCGCTCTTCGTCTTCCAGGCGTCCGGCAGCTCGCCGCGCATGCGACGCTCGAATTCCGCCGCGAGCTCGGGAAACTTCGCCCGGTACTGCTCGAAACGTGCCCGCCACTCGTCTTCCGCTTTCTGCCCTCGCTCGCGAGCGTCCCAGCCGCGGCGAATGTCCTCGGGGATCACGAACGGCGCGTGCTCCCAACCGAGGTTCTTACGAGTCGCGGCCACCTCTTCTACGCCGAGCGCGGCGCCATGAGTGGCTTCGGTGCCTTGCTTGTTGGGCGCACCCCAGCCGATGATGGTCTTGCAGCAGATGAGGCTCGGGCGGTCCTTCTCGGCCTTCGCCGCAGCGATCGCGCGCTCGATTGCGGCGGGGTCGTGCCCATCGACATTGGGTACGACATGCCAACCGTAGGCTTCGAAGCGCTTCGGCGTGTCGTCGGTGAACCAACCGTGAACTTCGCCGTCGATGGAAATCCCGTTGTCGTCGTAGAAACCGATCAGCTTCCCGAGCTTCAACGTGCCGGCAAGCGAGCACGCCTCGTGTGAAACGCCCTCCATCAGGCAACCGTCACCGAGGAATACCCAGGTGTAGTGATCGACGATCTCGAATCCCGGGCGATTGAAAGTATTCGCGAGCACCTTCTCGGCCAGCGCCATGCCGACCGCGTTCGCGAGTCCCTGTCCGAGCGGACCTGTAGTCGTTTCAATACCGAGGTGTGGTTCGTGCTCCGGGTGCCCCGCCGTATGAGAGCCGAGCTGTCGAAACGCTTGTAACTGCTCGATCGGCAACGGATAACCGGTGAGATGAAGCAACGCGTAAAGCAGCATCGACCCATGGCCGTTCGACAGCACGAAGCGATCTCGGTCAGCCCACGTCGGGTTGCCGGGGTTGTGCTTGTGGTGATCGTTCCACAGGACTTCCGCGATATCGGCCATTCCCATCGGCATGCCTGGGTGACCGGAGTTCGCTTTCTGAACGGCGTCCATCGCGAGAGCTCGAATGGCGTTGGCAAGCTGCCGGCGGTGCAACGTCGTCATTAGTGAAGAATCCTGGAAAAAATTGGCGAGCCGCACATTTTGGACTATCCCTTCCTCTCGGCCAAGTATTTGCTGAAGAATGTTTCGGACAATCATCCAGGGCGACGGGCGCGGGCGAACCCTGGCGCTGTCGCGCGGTCGAAGCAGGAGTCGACTCGGGACGGGGAGCGGAACCTCTAACCGCGCACTGCGTTCTGGCAGCGCGACATCCGACAATCGTAGCGAATGAGACGGACTGCATAAAATCCGACGGATCGTGGCTGCGGGCGGAAGGATTAGACACTGGTCACTTTTCGAGTCGAGACCGGTTGCTAGCATGAAGTCCCTAGGGAAGCCTGACTGCCGGTAAGCCTCGGCCGCCCGATTTGTCATATCAGGTCTCCTCGCGTGACGCGGTTATCAATCTTCTTCCCTTCTGCGAGAGCGCAAGGAAGTGTTTAAGGCGATGCAAACAGTCCGGCTCCTGCAATTCAGCGACATGCACCTCTTCGGCGATGCCGCCGGCCGCCTCCGAGGTGTCGCCTGCTTACCCGCACTGCAAGCAGCGGTGGCCGATGCCTATCGCAAGTCGCACCGTCTCGATGGGCTGCTGCTGACGGGAGATCTCGTGCAGGACGACCCCGAAGGGTACCGTTGGATCCGTCACGTATTCGGCGACTCGAAGGTTCCCGTTCTCTGCCTCGCCGGCAACCACGACCTGCCGGACGCAATGCGCGCAACACTCGGCGAGGCGCCTTTCACGATCGGCGGCGCGACGCGCTTCGGGCGTTGGGCGGTCGTGATGCTCGACTCGTGGGTCGCGAACAGCGCGAGCGGCGAGATCGGCGACGGGCAGCTCGGGTGGCTGCGCGAGACGCTGCGCGAACATCGCAACCAGCACGTACTGGTGTGCTTGCATCATCACCCGATCCGCATGCAGAGCGAATGGCTGGATCACGTAGGTCTTCGCGATGCCGACGCATTCCTCGGCGCCATTCGCGAGCACTCCAACGTGCGCGGCGTCCTCTGGGGGCACGTGCACCAGTCCCTCGACAGCTTCATCCACGGGGTCCGCTTCATGGCGACGCCCGCGACGTGTGCGCAATTCCTGCCCGGTAGCGCAGAGTTCGCGCTCGACAATCGTCCGCCGGGGTACCGCTTTCTCGAGCTGATGGCCGACGGCTCGATGGCGACGGAAGTCTGCTGGCTCGAGAGCTACGCAGATCGCATCGTCGCCTAGCGGCGCCAAGCCAGACGCAGCTCGAGACTGTAGACTGTACGCTGTAAGCCAGACAAAGAGCGTGCGGTTCGCGCTCATGCTGGCGAAGCATTTCATGCGAACACTCCCGCGCGGCGCGCTTTTTTGCTTTCTCGGCCTAGCCTTCGGCCTACAACCCTCCACCCACAGCCTCGCCGACACCCCATCGGCGCTCTGGTCGCTGAAGGGCAAACAGAACACGATCTACCTCCTTGGATCCGTCCACTTCTTGAGTCCGTCCGAGAAGCTGCCTGGAGCGATGGAAGCGGCTTACGAGGACGCGGAAGTGTTGTACATGGAGATCGACATGGACGATCTCGACCCCATGGCAGCCCAAAAAACCGCGCTCGAGCTCGGTCTGCTGCCGCCGGGCAAGACGCTCGAAGGAGAGCTCGGCGCCGATACGTACGCGAAGGTGTCGGAGAAGGCGCGCGAGCTCGGCATCGAACCGGCCATGCTCGATCGCTTCCAACCCTGGTTTGCCGCACTGACCCTCGTGCAGCTCCATCTCATGAAAATGGGGCTCGACCCGAATTCGGGCGTCGAGCAGCGGTTGACGACGCGTGCGACGAGCGACGGTAAGCCGATCCAGGGTCTCGAGACGCTCGAGCAACAACTCGGAACGCTCGCGGGCTTGCCGCCGCGGCAGCAGAAGGAATTCCTGATGTACAGCGTCGAGGATTCCGAGAAGGCGACGCGGGAGATCGACAGGATGTTGGAGGCGTGGCGTACCGGCGATGTGGCCACGCTGGACACGCTGCTCGCCGAAGGCATGGAAAAGTATCCGGACGTCTATCGACCGCTGACGGTCGATCGCAACAAGAGATGGATTGCAAGCATCGAGGAGCTACTCGACGATGAGGACGATTACCTCGTCGTCGTCGGGGCGTTGCATCTCGTCGGCAAAGACAGCGTTATCGAGCTGCTCGAGAGAAAAGGGCACCGCGTCACGCAGCACTGAGCTGACGGCGTGGGGCTCGGGGCCTGGGCCAGAAGCGAAAGCCAGCGC
>JAAYXG010000582.1 GCA_012516015.1 Lysobacteraceae bacterium
AAATCACGGACACAACGGTTGGCGCGAAGGATCGCGAACAACCGTGCGCTTTGAGTTCGGCGACACTCAACAACATTGTCGTCCCGGCGTAGGCCGGGATCCAGGCAGAAACGCGGCGCGCCATGCGCGCATATGCCTGGGCTCCGGCCTCCGCCGGAGCGACGAATGTGGGTATCACATTCCGCGGACAAGTGGGTGTAGGCCGGGACTCATATAAATAGGCGCCTAATCTGCCTGGACTCCGGCCTACGTCAGCGCAGGAAGCACGTGCGTCAGTTTATCTCCGACCAACGGGAACCTCCGCGGAACCGTGCTCGTCTTGACTGTGATTGCAAGGTTCGTATCGCGAACCGTTCTGGAGGTACTGCCATGAGCACCCGCGCAAGCATCGCCGGTCACCCGATCCACCCCATGCTCGTCACGATACCGATCGGGCTCTGGATCTTCTCGCTGGTCTGCGACTTCGGCTTCGTCATCACCGGGGATTCCGCCTGGGCGATTACGGCCTACTACACCCTCGGCGGCGGCATCGTCGGCGCACTGTTGGCCGCGGTGCCCGGACTCATCGATCTACTGGGCCTGCACGACCCCCGCGCCAATCGAGTCGGGATCTATCACATGGTCCTGAATCTGGCGATCGTCGCCGTGCAGGCGGTGAACTTCTGGCTACGCACGACCGACGAAGTGCTGGGCGCTTTGCCGCGCGGGATCTCTATCGTTGCCGTGCTCGCGCTCGTTGCCTCGGGCTGGCTCGGCGGACATCTCGTGCACGTCTTCGGCGTGACGCAGCCCCGGGAAGCGGAGCATCCGGCCACGCATAAGGAACGACCTGCTTTGTGATTGGGCGCTGCTGATCAGCAGCGGTGCGAACATCCCTTCTGGCTGTCAACCGTCAACGCGCCGTAGCAGGCTCAAAGCCTGCTACGGCGTCAACAAACTACATCGCGGTCGTAGCAACCTTCTTGGTCGAGAGGTTCTGCACGATCTCGAGCGACTTCGCGACATTCTCGAACGGCGAAACATTGCCGACAGTCGCGGCGATCTTTCCGTCGGGCGTTACGATGAACGTCGTGCGCTCGATGAAATCGTGATGGATCTCCTGCCCCCGCGAATCCTTCATGCCCTCTTTGGGCTGAAAGATCTGCAAGTCGTACGCGCGTGCAATGCTGCCGTCCGCATCCGACGCGACGGCGATCTTGCCCGCGCAGTACTCGGGATCCGCCGAAAAATCGTTCAAGCGCTCGATGCTGTCCATCGACACGCCGATGATGGAAGCGCCCGCTGCCGTGAACTTGTCGTAATTCTCGGCAAACGTGTGCGCCTGCAGACTGCATCCGCCTGTGAAGGCGGACGGATAGAAGTAAACGACGACAGGCCCCTTAGCGAGCGCCTCCTTCAGCGAAAACTCGAACACCTTGCCGTCGAGCGAAGCGGGCGCCTTGAAGTCCGGGGCCGTATCGCCTTCGTTCAACGCCGCCGACGCGGACAAGGCTACGGACAATGCGAGCAGGCCGATTAGACGTCTCATACGAATCTCCTAAGTACAACAGTCAGAATTCGATCGCACGAAGCGAGGCACCCACAAGCCGTCTTCTCCGCCGGCAACCATAGAACAGTCAACCGCCATCCGCTCGCGAAGTGCAATGCATCAGACCGGACATCGCGCCAGGACATTACACCCCACCGTCTCTTCGCGAAATCAGTTGTCGTCCCGGCGCAGGCCGGGATCCAGACCCACATTCGTCGCTCCGGCGTAGGCCGGAGTCCAGACCCACTCTCGTCGCTCCGGCAAGGCCAGAGTCCAGACTCACACTCGTCGCTCCGGCGAAGGCCGGGGTCCAGACTCACACTCGTGGCTCCGGTGAAGGCCAGAGTCCAGACTCACACTCGTCGCTCCGGCGAAGGCCGG
>JAAYXG010000583.1 GCA_012516015.1 Lysobacteraceae bacterium
CGCAGCTCGATCAAGTCGTAGGGCAGGCCCCGTCTTCGGAAATACCCGACCTGCCGACGCTCGATGTCGTAGTGGACGAGGCGAGCGAACCGGAGGCCGCGGAGGAAACGATGGACGACGGCGCTGCGCTCGAGTCGCAGATCGTCGTTGAGGAAGCAACAGAGGATGCAGGCGCGCTCGATATAACGGTCGAGTCCGAGCCGGAGCAAGCGACCGATGCGCCGGCGCCGGCGAGCGCGCCCGAGCCGAGCCCGCAGCCCGAACCCGTCGCGGCGGCGCCCGCGCCGACACCCCCGCCCGTGGTCGAAGAAGACGAGCCCGAAGAAGACGCCGTCGACGAGGACTTCGATCCCGAAGTTGCAGCGATTTTCACCGAGGAAGCGACCGAGCTGCTCGAAACGGCCGACCGCTCGCTATCGGACTGGATCCGCGACCGAAGCAACGACGCGCTTGCGTTCGAGCTCAAGCGCGCACTCCATACGTTGAAGGGCGGCGCTCGCATGGCCGGCATTCGTGCGATGGGCGATTTGAGCCACGAGCTCGAAACGTTCATGCAGCTCGTCGAGGACGGACAAGTTCCTGCGGAGCAGCCCGTCTTCGATGCGCTTCAGGCGAGCCTCGACGAGCTGAACCGGATGCGCGATGCGGTCAGCCAGGGTGAACGCTGTCGCAGCGCCCGCGGCTTGATCAAGCGTATTCGCGCGCTCGCGTCCGGGCAGCCGCTCGAAGAAGCGCCGGCCGCGCCTGCGGCGCCTGTGGAAGCTGCGGCGCCGCAGACGGTCGAGACGCTCGGCGCTAATGTCGCCGAGCCGCCCGCAAACGTCGTCGAGGTCGAGATCGCTGACGAACCCGATGTGGGCTCGCAAACCGACGTCGTGCCGACGCTCACCGAGTCGTTTGCCGCCGATGAGTCCACGCCCGCGGAAGAAGGCAATGCCGAGTTCGATGTCGAGTTCGGCGCCGACGAGCTCGGCGCCGCGGCGCCGCGCGAAGCGGTGCGCGTCGACGCGCAGGCTGCGGACGCGGCCGTGCCGGGTCGCGAGTCGGCGCTCGATGTCGCCTCGATCCAGCCCGAGCTGCCGCCGGATCCGGCGGAAGAGAACGCCGCACAGGAGATTGCCGCGCCCGCGCTGCCGCCGGGGCGCGAACCGCAGGTGCAAGAGCGCCAAGAGTTCGCGCGCGTCGATGCGGAGCTGCTCGATACGTTGCTCAACAACGCGGGCGAAGTCAGCATCTTCCGCTCGCGCATGGAGCAGCAAGTCAGCTCGATCGAGTTCAACCTCGCAGAGCTCGGCCGCACGGTCACGCGTTTGAAGGAGCAGCTGCGCAAGCTCGAGCTCGAGACCGAAGCGCAGATCCTGCATCGCCACAAAGAAGAGCATCCGGATCGCGCCGATTTCGATCCGCTCGAGCTCGATCGCTATTCGACGATTCAACAATTGACGCGGGCGTTCGCCGAATCGGTGAGCGACGTCGCCAGCATCGAGGGCCTGCTCGAGAATCTGACGCGCGAGGCGCAGAACCTGCTCTTGCAGCAATCGCGCGTCGTGACGGAGCTGCAGAACGGACTCATGCGCACGCGCATGGTGCCGTTCCAGCGCCACGTCCAGCGTCTCACGCGTCTCGTCCGCCAAGTCGCGAGCGAGACGCACAAGCGCGCGGAGCTCGTGGTCGTGGGCGCTTCCGGCGAGCTCGATCGGCAAGTGCTCGAGCGCATGCTGCCGCCTTTCGAGCACATGTTGCGCAACTCGGTCGTGCATGGCATCGAGAGTCCGGAAGAGCGCGTCGCCCGCGGCAAGCCCGAGACGGGCACGATCAAAGTCGGTCTGCATCGCGAAGGCTCGGAGATGGTGATCGTGCTCGAGGACGACGGCCGCGGGATCGACGTCAAGGCGGTTCGCGAACGTGCCAAGGCGCGCGGACTGTTGCCGCCGGGCCGTGTCTTGAGCGACGAGGAGGCGCTGCAGCTCATCCTCGAACCGGGTTTCAGTACGGCAAGCTCGGTGACGCAGCATGCGGGCCGCGGCGTCGGCATGGATGTCGTCGTGACCGAGATCAAGAAGCTCGGCGGCGCGCTCGTGACCGAAACGAACCCGGGCCACGGCACGAAGTTCACGATTCGTTTGCCGTTCACGCTCGCGATTACGCAAGCATTGATCGTGCGCACGGGCGAAGAGCTCTACGCACTGCCGCTGCCGAGTGTCGAAGGCGTCGCGCGCGTCACGCGCTCGGAAGTGGAGAAACACCTTGCGGAAGAGACGCCGACGTTTACGTATGGCGGACAGGTGTATCGCTTCCAGCATCTCGGTGCGTTCATCGGCGGCGGTCCGTCCGTTCTTCCCGAGAACGATGTGGCGGTGCCGCTCCTGTTGATTCGCGCCGGCGAGCATTCGACCGCGCTCGTGACGGACGAGCTCGTCGGCAGCC
>JAAYXG010000584.1 GCA_012516015.1 Lysobacteraceae bacterium
ACGCCGAGTTCATGTCGCAATCCTCGCTTTTCGCTCCCCGCCGCGCGGCATTCGCCTTCGTCTTCGTGACGGTGATGCTCGATATGTTCGCGATCGGCATCATCATTCCGGTGCTGCCGAACCTGATCGAGGACTTCATGGGCGGCGACACCGCGGAGGCCGCCGAGATCTACGGCGTCTTCGTGACCGCATGGGCGCTCATGCAGTTCTTCTTCTCGCCGATCTTGGGATCGCTGTCCGATCGCTTCGGCCGACGTAAGGTCATCCTGCTCTCGAATTTCGGCCTCGGGCTCGATTACGTGCTCATGGCGCTGGCACCGACGATCGGCTGGCTCTTCGTCGGTCGCATCATCTCGGGCATCACCTCGGCGAGCGTGGCCACCGCAGGTGCCTACATTGCGGATGTGACGCCCCCCGAGCAACGCGCGTCGAAGTTCGGTCTGTTGGGCGCCGCGTTCGGCTTCGGTTTCGTCGTGGGACCCGCGCTCGGCGGTCTGCTGGGCGACATCGATCCTCGCTTGCCGTTCTGGGTCGCCGCCGGCTTCAGTTTGGCGAATGCGATGTACGGATTGTTCGTGCTGCCCGAATCGCTGCCGCCCGAAAAGCGCAGTACGTTCTCTTGGCGCAAGGCGAATCCCGTCGGGGCATTGCGCCTGCTTCGCTCGCATCGCGAGTTGTGGGGCCTTGCGAGCGTCGGCTTCTTGAGCAACCTCGCGCACGTCGCGTTGCCGGCGACCGCCGTTCTCTACATGGGCTATCGCTACGACTGGTCGATCAAACAGGTAGGACTGCTGCTCGCGGTGGCGGGGGTCTGTCAAGTCATCGTGCAAGCCGGGCTGGTCGGGCGCGCCGTACGCCGCTTCGGTGAACGACGCACGATGATCTTGGGACTCGGCGGCGGTGCGCTCGGCTTCTTCATTCAAGGCATCGCAACTTCACCGCCCATCTACGTTCTCGGCGTCGTCACGATGTCCATTTGGGGCTTCTTCAACCCCGCGCTGCAGGGGTCGATGACCCGCCTCGTTCACCCCGGCGAGCAAGGCCAGCTGCAAGGCGCGAACAGCAGCCTCATGGGGATTGCCAACATGCTCGGACCGATGATCTTCGCGCAGGTCTTCGCGACCTTCATCGCGCATCGAGAGTGGCACGTTCCCGGCGCCGCATTTCTACTCTCCTCGGCATTGCTCGTCGCAGGCACATCGATCGTCATTCGCGTCACGCGCGCTCAGCGGCTCGCCGTCGACGACGAGGCCGCGCTGAGTCGAGTCGGCGAGCCCGTCGAGCGGCGACCGTCCTGAGATCTCGGGCCGACGTCGGCGTCTTCACACACGACTCGATTCGCGACAGTGTCACCTCCGCTTTGTGATGCGAGTCTTATTACGACGCCCGACGCGCGCATGGATTCCCGACATGCGCACCCACACTGATCCCTGATGAGGCACAGCATGGGTGGTCGTGCACGCAGCGAGTGCACGAACGACGCGCCGCGCTCTTCTCAGACCGCAGGTTTAAAGCGTCACCCGCGTTGGCATACCTCATGCAACGAGAAGCCCGAGCGCCATGCGGGCGTCGCTTTGGGAGTCTCTTCAGTACGTTTTAACTTGCTTACGATGATGGTGACCATCCCCCTGAGCCATCGATCGGATGCAGGCGTGCGCGATTATGAGAATAGTTGCGCACGCTTTTTTTTGGCTGGACGTGTAGTACATGCAGGCGTGCGGACGTCAGAACCGCGGATGCGGGCTAGTCTCTGCCCACGACGATCCTCGCTCTTCCTTCCGACACGCCCACGCGTCTACACGTCCGCACGTCCAGTCGCGTCCATCCACTCTTTGACGATCGGCCACAGCGATTCCTGGAATTGCGGACGGAAGAAACCGAAGTGACCGATCTTCGTGACGCCGATGTCGCGCGGTGCGATCCGGCGATACTCGATCG
>JAAYXG010000585.1 GCA_012516015.1 Lysobacteraceae bacterium
GATGAGTGTCGACCGCTTCTCCGCCATGAGCGCTCGAAAGAGTGGCGCGTGAGCGGCAAACCGTCAACGGATGGGTGTCCGAGCCGAACTATCCGCCCGAAGCCGAGTTACTCTCCAACGGTACAGATTTGGAGACGACGCATGATCCCCTTGTCCGTCCTCGACCTTTCACCCATTACCGCCGGCAGCGATGCCGCGCAGTCCTTTCGGAACACGATGGACCTCGCACGATTGTCGGAGCGCTTGGGCTATCGGCGCTTCTGGCTGGCCGAGCATCATGGAATGCCCGGCATCGCAAGCGCAGCAACGTCCGTGCTGATCGGCTACGTCGCAGGCGGCACGTCGACGATTCGGGTCGGCGCGGGCGGCATCATGCTGCCGAATCATTCGCCGCTCGTGATCGCGGAGCAGTTCGGCACGCTCGAGTCGCTCTATCCGGGCCGCATCGACCTCGGTTTGGGACGCGCACCCGGATCGGATCAAGCGACTGCCCGCGCGCTCCGGCGCAATTTGGCGACGGATCCTGACGCCTTCCCGCAGGACGTCCTCGAGCTCATGGCCTACTTCGAGGGCACGACGCCGATACGCGCCGTGCCGGGCGCAGGTCTCAAAGTACCGATCTGGATTCTGGGCTCGAGCCTGTTCGGCGCGCAGGTCGCAGCAGCGCTCGGCCTCCCCTACGCGTTCGCATCGCACTTCGCGCCGGCCGCCATGATGCACGCGATTGAGTTGTACCGGTCCAAGTTCAAACCCTCCGCGCAATGCGAGAAGCCGTACGTGATGCTCGGCTACAACGTCTTTGCCGCCGACACGGACGAGGAAGCTCGCGTGCTCGTGACATCGATGCAGCAGGCCTTCGTGAACCTGCGAAGCGGTCGTCCGACGACGCTCCAGCCGCCCATCGCGGGCTACGAGAACCACCTTGCGCCTCATGAGCGACTGATGCTCGACGAAGTCCTCTCGTGCTCCGCGATCGGCTCTCCGCAGACCGTGCGCGAGCAGCTTACTGACTTCATCGCACGCACGGGCGCGGACGAGATCATCATCGCGTCGATGATCTACGATCATCGGGCACGAATGCGATCGTACGAGATTGCGGCAGAGGTGATGCGCGAGGCGTGAGCCTCGCCGTCTACAGACGGGAGTCGACAGCCAGAGAAGCAGCATCGAGACCCCGCTTTGTCGCAGGACTGAGACAGCCAGGATCTCGTCACGACATCCGCTACCTTACCTTCGGATTCTGGCTGAAGTCTGTAGCCTGAAGTCGCTCGCAGCGTGACATGCGTCGCGTTCCGCGACGGATCGTCCCACTATAAGGCGGGTGCCTTGTTCACTCTTGAGTCGCACATATGAATTTCGTCAGAGTCATCTTCTGTGCCGTCGCGTGCACGTTCGTCTTCGCCTCGGGCGTTGTGCTCGCCGATCCGCCGGCTCACGCCAAGGCGCATGGCTGGCGCAAGAAGCACGATCCATACTACGTCGGCTATACCGGCCGCTCGTGGGAGCGCGATTACGGCATCGTCACGGGCAAGTGCAATCGCAAAGAGATCGGCACTGTGGTCGGTGCGGTGCTTGGTGGCGTCGTTGGATCGCAAGTCGGCGATGGTGATGGGCGGACCGTCGCGATCATCGTGGGTTCCGTGCTCGGCGGCATCATCGGCCGCGAGATCGGACGCGATCTCGACGAAGGGGACCGCGCGTGTGTGGGCCACGCCCTCGAGCTTGCGAGGGTCGGGCAGCCGATCCGGTGGATCAACGACCAGACGAAGGTGAGTTACATCCTCACGCCGACGAAGAGCGATTCGAAGGACTGCCGCAACTTCACGATCAAAGCGTCCCGCGATCGCAAATCCCAGACCTCGAAGGGACGTGCGTGCCGAAGCGGCGACGGGTCGTGGAAGATCGTTTCTTGAGCGTACGCGTAGTGTGAAGGTGAGGTGCGGCCGTCAACGTCAGCACGGCAGGCGGATTGACGTTCATGAGCTCGCTCTCAGGCGATCAAGACCATGAGCCCCACGAGGACAACCCAAATGAACAAGCCGCCAAGAGCGCCGCGGAAAATGCCCAACGCCGCGGACGGCGGCGTGCGAACGACCTGAGACGATGCCGTCTCGACCGATCGAGCAACGAGGGGGGCCGGCTGCGCCGCCTGCTTCAGAGCTGGCTCCGTCGCGGACATATCCATACCTGCCGAGTGAGAAAACTGGCACACAGCATGGCGGACCGCTGTGAAGCCCTCGTGCGTCTCGGCGTGAACGGGCCGTGATCCCGCGCTTTGCCGCCGTGACCTTAGGACCTAAGACCTACACGCGACCTGCGCTCGTTCAGCCTCGACGCGGTGTGAGGTTCACGTGAGTGTGGGCTCTGCGCCGTCCATGGCGCAGCTCCACAAAATACTGGCCGATCTCAGGCTTGCGCCCGTTCCTTGAGATGTACCTCGGGGGAACCACTCCCAAAGCTTCGGATCCTTCCGAATACGGCCACCGCCGGTTTTCTCCAACGCAGACACCTCCGTGTGCTTCCCTCTGCAAACCGGAGCGGGAGAAAGCTCCGGCCCGGCGGTGTGGAGCCTCGCGTTCGGAGGTCGGAGAAGTCTTGAAAGCCGTCTGAAGCCGCGTTGAATATTCTCTTCGCTGTTCATGAGACGTTGCTGAAAACGCTGCAAGTACCTGCCTCTCCTTGAGAACTGAGATTTCACGCCTTCAAGCGATATCCCGTCTTGAATACCCACCAGATGACCGCGAGGCAGACGATCATGAAGATGAACGTCATGCCGAGGCTGACGCCGACCGCGACGTCGGAGATGCCATAGAAGCTCCATCGAAAGCCGCTGATCAGATACACGACCGGGTTGAGTAGCGCGATCTTCTGCCAGAGCGGCGGGAGCATGCTGATGGAGTAGAAGCTACCGCCCAAGAACGCGAGCGGCGTGACGATCATGATCGGGATGATCTGCAGCTTCTCCCAGCCCGTCGCCCAGATGCCGATGATGAAACCGAACAAGCTGAACGTGACGGAGGTCAAGACCAGGAACGCCACCATCCAGAGCGGATGAACGATCTCGAAGGGGACGAACAAGCGCGCGGTCGCGAGAATGATCAAGCCGAGCAGCATCGACTTGGTCGCCGCGGCGCCGACGTACCCCATCACGATCTCGAAGGACGAGATCGGTGCCGACAGCACTTCGTAGATCGTGCCCGAGTATCGCGGCATATAGATGCCGAACGATCCGTTCGAAATGCTCTCGGTGAGAATCGAAAGCATGATGAGGCCGGGCACGATGAACGCACCGTAGCTCACGCCGTCGATCTCGGCCATGCGCGCGCCGATCGCGGCGCCGAAGACGACGAAGTAAAGCGACGTGGTGATCACCGGAGACAACACGCTCTGCACGAGCGTGCGAAACCAGCGCGCCATTTCGAATCGATAGATTGCGTGGACGCCGTAGGTGTTCATGTCTGGCTTACGCGACGATGCGTGGCTTCACGTTGTTGGTTCGACCGACCAGGCTGACGAAGATCTCTTCCAGCGAGCTCTCGCTCGTTTGGAGGTCCTTGAAGTCGATCCCGAGCTCATTCAATTGCCGCAAGAGACTCGCAATGCCCGTCGCCTCGTGCTGCGAGTCGAAGGTGTAGATCAGCGCCGTGCCGTCGCTCGACAGCTCGAGCTTGCGATGCGCGAGCTCCGGCGGAATGCGCTCGAGCGGATGTTGCAGATGCAACGTGAGCTGCTTGCGGCCGAGCTTGCGCATCAGCGTCTTCTTGTCCTCCACGAGAATGATCTCGCCTTTGTTGATGACGCCGATTCGATCGGCCATCTCTTCGGCTTCCTCGATGTAGTGTGTCGTAAGAATGATGGTGACCCCGCTTTCTCGAAGCGATCGCACCATCTCCCACATGTCGCGCCGCAGCTCCACGTCGACTCCGGCGGTCGGCTCGTCGAGAAACAGAATCTGCGGCTCATGGGCGAGCGCCTTCGCAATCATGACGCGCCGCTTCATGCCGCCCGAGAGAGATAGGATGCTGCTGTCCTTCTTGTCCCAGAGGGAGAGATCTCGAAGGACTTTCTCGAGGTAAGCCGGATTGGGCGGCTTCCCGAAAAGCCCCCTGCTGAACTTCACCGTCGCCCAGACGCTCTCGAAGGCGTCGCTCGCGATCTCCTGCGGCACGAGGCCGATCTTCGAGCGGGCGGCCCGGTACTCCTTGAGAATGTCGTGCCCGTCGGCGAGCACCGTGCCGGAAGTCGGGTTCACGATGCCGCAGATGATCCCGATCAGCGTGGTCTTGCCCGCACCGTTCGGCCCAAGCAAGGCAAAGATCTCGCCTCGCCGAATCTCGAGGTCGACGTTCTTCAGGGCCTGCAGCCCCGAGGCGTAGGTCTTCCTGAGATTATGAACAGAGATGATCGGTTGCACGCGGCCTCCGAGCGGGGATGCTCGAAAGCGGCGGATTATA
>JAAYXG010000586.1 GCA_012516015.1 Lysobacteraceae bacterium
ACTTCGAGAACAACATCGACGCAGCATCGGTTCAGGGGGCGGCGACGGCGTTCTACGGTCAGGCGCCGGATACGAAGGTCGACTACGACCGCGTGAGTCCGAAGATCGGCGCGACGTACGCACTGACCGATAACATGAACGTTTACGCGTCGTACAACACGGGATTTCGTACGCCGTCGGAGAGCCAGCTCTTTCGGCCGTCGGTCGCAGCGAATGCCGGCGATGCAGCGACGAGAGCGCTGCTCGCGCTGCAGTTGAAGCCGATCACGGCGTCGCAGCTCGAGATCGGTTGGCGCGGCGAGTTCGATCGATGGACGTTGGATCTTGCCGCGTTCGAGCTCGTCAAGCGCGACGATCTCGTCAGTCAGCGAGATACCGCGACGAACATCACGACGAGCGTAAACGCGGGCAAGACCTCGCATCGCGGCATCGAGGCGAGCCTAGGCGTCGAGCTGTCGCCGAGCGTTCGTCTCGACTCGGCGATGTCGTACACGCGGCACGAGTACGAGGAGTGGCTCACCGCGAATGCCGATTTCAGCGGCAACGACATGGAGGCCGCGCCGCGCGTGTTGAGCAATACGCGGCTCTCGTGGAGCCCGACAGCCACGTTGGACGCACAGCTCGAGTGGATCCACGTGGACGACTACTGGCTCGAGGCGTCGAACTCCAGCGCCTTTCCGCGCTACGACGGACACGATTTGTTCAACGTGCGCGCTTCGTGGCAAGCGACGCCGTCCGTATCGCTGTTCGGCCGCATCTACAACCTGGCCGATACGCGCTATGCGGACAGTGCGCAGATCTCCTCCAACACGCCGGTCTACTCGCCGGGCTTGCCGCGGACCTACTACGCCGGCTTCGACGTTCGGTGGTAGCGCCATGAACCGTAGAACACTGCTTTCCGCCCTCGCGCTGATGCCTTGCGTACCGTACGCGCGCGTTCTCGCGCACGAGACCGCCGCGCATGGTGCCGATCATGGAAATCGACGCGCCGGCTTGGCCATGAGCGCGGCGTTCGCGCCCGATGGAGCCCTATGGATCGTCGGGCTGAATGAACGCCGACAGCTCTTCGTGCAGCAAAGTCGAGACGAAGGCGCGAGCTGGAGCGCCCCGCGTGTCATCGATACGAAGGATGATGTCGTCGCGGCCGAGGGCGAGAATCGGCCGAAGATCGCGTTCGGGCCGAAGGGATGGGTCGTCATCTCCTACACGCAACCGCTTGCAAAGCCGTTCACCGGCGAGATTCGCATGTTGCGTTCGGCGGACGGCGGGGCGACGTTCTCGGCGCCGTTCACGGTGCATCGGGATCGACAGCTCATTACGCATCGCTTCGAATCCATTGCGTTCGATGCGACGGGGGCGCTGCATACGTTTTGGATCGACAAGCGCGATCTCGAAGCCGCGCAAGCGCAAGGCACATCCGGCACGTACGCGGGCGCGGCGATCTACAGAAATGTTTCGCTCGACGGCGCCCGCACCTTCGGCCCCGACATCAAGCTCGCCGATCACACGTGCGAATGTTGCCGCATCGCGCTCGCGCCGGCGGCGGGCGGAGGTCTCGCGGTCATGTGGCGCCATGTGTTCGAGGGGAACGTGCGCGATCATGCCTTCGCAACCGTTGCCGCCGGAGGCAAGACCGCGAGCGGCGTGCAGCGCGCAAGCTTCGACGACTGGGTGATCGATGCCTGTCCGCATCACGGTCCGGGGCTCGCTCGTGCGGCGAGCGGCGGCTATCACGCCGTATGGTTCGGCATGCGTGCCGATGAATCGGCGGTGCGATACGCGCGGTTGGACGAGCACGGAAAGCCCCGCGGCGACGTGCGCGTCGTGCCGGACGTGACCGCCGAGCATGCGGACGTACACAGCATCGGATCGCGCGTCGCGATCGTGTGGCGCGGTTTCGACGGGACGCGCATGCGTTACGCGGCGTGGATCTCGAGCGATGAAGGCAAGACTTTCGAGAGGCGTGAATTAGGGAGCACAGAGCATGAGAGCGACCATCCATTCCTGGTTCGCCGCCGGAATCGGCTTTTTGCGATCTGGCGGACGCGCGAGAAGACGCATGTCGAGCGCGTGCTCGGGTGACGCCATGCGGCTGCGCACGAGGTTCGTCTCTCTGACAGCATGCCTCGTTGCAGCCGCGGCGCTGGGTGCGCCCGCGAGCGTGGAGCCGTTCGACAGCGCGGCCTGGGAGCGCTTGCAACAAGAACTGCCGAGACCGTCTGCCGTCGTATTCACC
>JAAYXG010000587.1 GCA_012516015.1 Lysobacteraceae bacterium
CGCATCGACGCCCGTGTCGACGAACTTCGCGCCGAGCGATTCGGCTTGCTCCTTCGTCTCGGGTCGCACGTCGTACCCCTCGGTCATCGCTCCGAGACGCCGCGCCGTGGCGAGCGCCTGCAATCCCGCGACGCCGAGCCCCATCACGAGCGTCTTCGCGGGTCGGATGGAGCCGACCGCCGTCGTCATCATCGGTAAGATCCGCGCGAGGTTCGTCGCGCCGAGCAGCACGGCATAGTAGCCGGCAAGCGCTGCCTGACTCGAAAGCGCGTCCATTGCCTGCGCGCGCGTAATCCGCGGCACGAGCTCCATCGCGAAACATGTGATGAGCTTGTCGCGCAGGCGCTTCGTGAGCTCCGGCTCCTTGTGCGCATGAACGAACGAGACGAGGATCGCGCCTTCTTTCATCGCCTCCACGATCTCGAGCTCGGGCGGCTGCACGGCGAGCAGGATGTCGGCCGACTTCGCGAGCGCGATGCGGTCGCTCGAGAACGCGACGTTCTTGAACGCGCGGTCGGCGAGCTTCACCGCGTTGCCCGCGCCGGACTCCATGTGGATTTCGGCACCGAGCTTCGCCAGCTTGTCGGCCACGGCGGGCACCATCGCAACGCGCGTCTCGTGCGGGCGGGTTTCTTTCAATACGACGATCTTCAACGACACGCTGTCTCCGAAGTAAGTGATTGATGCCGAGGTGCGCCGGAAACGCGTCCGAGCGGCTCGTTTGCCGCGACACGCTCGATGCGCCGCGTCGTTCTACCCGCTGTTCGCCTTCCGGCCGCGCATTGTCCGTGGCTTGTCCGTTCTCGGCAACACGCGCATGCTTGCGCAAAATAGCTGCCCGAGATTCATGTGCCCGATCGTCCCGCCTCGCCGCCCGTCGCGGGTATTTTCGCTTGCGCGTACCCCATCGTCGCCCACCTAGCGATCGCGAGCGGCAGTACGCGCTGGACGATCGCGGCGATCGCGCTCCTTGCCGGCGCCGCGCTCACGCCCGCATTGGTACGCGGGCGCGTGGTTGCATGGCTTTGCGTTCCCGTGCTGGCTGCAGCGTGCTGGGTTCTCGTGCGAGTCGCGACCCCGGTCATGCTGCTCTACGTCGCGCCAGTGCTCGTTCCCGCCTTCCTCGCTTGGTTCTTCGGACAAACCTTGGTCGGCGGGCGCACGCCTCTCATCGCGCGGCTGATCGAGCTGGTGCATCGGGATCGCGAGCCGCCGGAACCTGCCGTGTGGCCGTACGCCAGACGCCTGACGCGCGCGTGGACGATCTTCTTCATCGCGCTCGCTTTGGCCAATCTTACCCTGGCCGCGCTCGCAAATCCCCATGGCCTGCTCCTCGCCGCCGGGCTGCACCCCTGGATCACGGTGCCGCAGTACTGGTGGTCTCTGTTCGCGAATATCATCGCGTATCTCGCCGTCGCGGCGTTCTTCGCAATTGAGTACGCTTATCGACGGCGGCGCTTCCCTCAGCAGCCCTTTCGGAGCCTGTACGACTTCCTGAGACAAGTCGGGGCCGTCATGCCGCGACTCTTGAGAACCCGCGACGAGACATGAACGAGCCTGCAACGCACGATTTTGAGCTGCGCATCGGCGCAGATCATCCCGCGCTGCCGGGCCATTTTCCGGGCCGCCCAGTCGTGCCCGGCGTCGTGCTCCTCGATCGCATTGTCGCCGGCGCCGAGGAATGGCTCGCGCGCTCGATACGCGTCTGCTCCCTGCAGCAAGCGAAGTTCACCCGGCCGCTCCTACCGGAACAGACCGCGAAGGCCTTCCTTTCTCTTCGAGGCGACGAGCTCAAGTTCGAGATCGTTCGCGAAGAGGTGCGCCTTGCACAAGGCGTGTTCAAGCTTGGGCCCGCGCAGAACGCGGAATCAGGCGAGTGAAACAGCAGTGGATCGAGCGTCCCGAGGGCGGGACGATGTTCGGCCTCAAGCTCATTCGCTCGTTTGCGCTGTTCTTCGGCCGCAGGGCGGGCCGCATCGTGCTCTACCCGATCACGCTCTATTTCCTCATACGCAGAGGACCGGAGCGCCGCGCCTCGAGAGCGTATTTGAGTCGCGTGCTCGGGCGTCGAGCGCGCCTCTGGGAGGTCGCGAAACATGTCTATTCGTTCGCGACGGTGATTCTGGATCGCGTGTTCTTTCTATCCGGCAAGCACGAGCGCTTCAACGTGCGCATGATCGGCATCGACTGTTTGCGCGAGCGGTGGCGATGGGGACGCGGCGTTCTCGTTTTCGGGGCCCACGTCGGCAGTTTCGATGCGCTTCGCGCGATGGCGAGCCTGCGACAGGACGTCACGCTGCGAGTCGTGCTCGACCTCGAGCAGAATCCCGCGCTTTCGCGCGTGCTCAACACGCTCAATCCGAAGCTCGCGGCCTCCATCATCAATGCCCGCCAGGAAGGCACGACGACGGCGCTCGCGATCAAGGAGGCGCTCGACGAGCGCGCCCTCGTAACGCTGCTCGTGGACCGCGCGCGTCCGGGCAACAACGTGATCAACGTCGATTTCCTCGGCGCCCCGGCGCCATTCCCCACCGCGCCTTGGCAGCTTGCGGCGGCACTGAAAGTCCCGGTCGTGTTGTGCTTCGGGCTCTACATGGGAGGCAATCGCTACGATCTGCATTTCGAGCCATTCGAAGATGCAATCAAGCTCGACCGCAAGCAGCGGGAAGCCGCCTTGCAGCGGTTGATCGAGCGGTTCGCGGACCGGCTCGCACATTACATCCGCAGCGCACCGTACAATTGGTTCAACTTCTATGATTTCTGGCAACTCCATCCGCCGAAAGATCCTCCGCGTCGCCTTGCCGATATGGCTCTGCGTCGCGAGCCCGACTCGAGCGTCCGA
>JAAYXG010000588.1 GCA_012516015.1 Lysobacteraceae bacterium
ATCGGCGAGCTTTGCGGTCGGATGATCTTCTTTGATTCCAGGCGCGCTCAGGTCCGCGTATGCGGAGATGCTCGATACGAATATATAGCGCCCGATGCGCGGCTCCAGCAGCTCCGCGGAGAGCCTTACGTGGCGAGGCACGTAGCCCGAGTTGTCGATTACGACGTCCCACTCGCCTTGGTTCAACGAATCGAGCTTGCCGTCGCGATCGCCGAGCCTCGTTTCGAGATCTGGAAACAGCCCCGCATTGCGCTTGCCTCGGTTGAACAACGTGAGCGTGTGACCGCGCTCGCGGCACGCATTCACGATGTGCGGACCGATGAAGCCCGTGCCGCCGAGGATCAGAATGCGCATCGGCTTGACCTCCTTCGCGAGCAGGCGAGCGCCCGCAATCGTCGCGAGGGTGGCGGCCGCGGTCGCTTGGAGTACTTCGCGCCGATTCATACGCGCTCCCGGTAAAGGCGTGTGCTCGACTCTACACGGGGCGCGCCGCGTGCGACATCGCTACTCTCCGCTCGATGTCGCCTCAGGCATGGGCTCGTCGATGAGGGGGGCATCGGCGCTCGGCTCGGTCGGCATTTCGGTAGGGCCCGGCGGCACGTATTGCTCGAGCCACTGACGCTTCGTTTCGTACCAAAACAGGGAGTTCTGCGGCTTTAGGATCCAGTGGTTCTCATCCGGGAAGTAGACGAGCTTGCTCGGCACGCCGCGGACCTGCAGGGTGTTGAAGAGCTCCAGGCTGTGATTGACCGGTACTCGCAGATCGCGCTGTCCATGAATCACGAGCGTGGGAGTCTTGAAATTGCCTGCGCTCATGTGCGGCGAATTGCGCTCGAAGCGTTCGAAGTCTTCCCAGAATTCGCCGTAGCGCTTCTTCTCCGCGCCGTAGTCGCTCGCATACTGCGTGTAGCTGTTGTACACCGGCGCGTGCGCAACCAATGTCTTGAATGGGTGCTCGCGACCGAGCAAGTAGCTCGCAAGGTAACCTCCGAAGCTGCCGCCGCCCGCGGCCATCCGTTCGGAGTCGATCCAAGATTGCGCCGCGAACCACTCGGCCGCCTTGATCGTGTCCATATACGGCAGCTCGCCCCATTCGGCGGTGATGGAGTCAGCCCAGTCTTGTCCGAACCCGCTCGAACCGTGGAAGTTGTGCCACGCGGTCACGTAGCCCCAATTCGCGAATACCTGGGCATTCCAGCGCCATTGATAGCCGTCGGTCATCGCGTTGTGCGGTCCGCCGTGCAACAGCAGATAAAGCGGCCAGCGCTTCTCGGGCGTGAAGTCCGGCGGATAGACGACCCACATCTGAACGTCTTCGTCGTTCGCGCCCTTGTACGTGACGCGCTCGTAGCGGCCCTGCGTGAGATTGGCGAGCGCCGCATCGTTGAAGTCGCTCAGCTTCGTCGCCGAGCCGTTGCGCGCGATGATGCTGACGAGTGTCGGCGGCTCGACGAAGCTTTGCCGCAGTCCGACGATGACCGGTCCGCTGCCCGCAACGGCGAGCGAGCTGAAGCTCGGTTCGCGCGTAATCGCGCGCGGTGTGCCGCCCGCGACGTCGAAGCGATAGACGCGTCGCGTGCCTGCGTCGTCGATCGACCCGAACAGCGCGTCCCCATCGGGAGACCAGACGAGCCCATCCGCGGAACGATCCCAATCGTCGGTGAGCCCGCGCGTGCTGCGGCTGCGACGATCGAAGAGCATCAGCCGTGCGCGATCCGCGTAGAAGCCCTTCGTCACTTGGCGGCGAAACGCGAGCAGCCGCCCGTCCGGACTGTACAGAGGCGATGTGTCGTCGGCAGGGTTGTCGCTCGTGAGATTCGTGGGCGTACCGCTGTCGATCGGCATGACGAACACGTCGAAGTTCGGGTCGATGCCGGTTTCATCCACGTCCGCAACGAAGGCGAGCTCCGTCCCATCCGGAGAGATGTCATAGGAATCGGCGCCGGGATCGCCGACGTCCAGCGAAAACCCCGATTCGAGCGTCAGGGGAATCGGGTCGCCTCCCGCAATGCTCACCGCGTAGACGTGCGTCTTGCGCTCGTCGAGGAAGCGATCCCAATGCGAGATGCGCGCTTTCGTCCATACCCGCGCGGACATCTTCGGCTCCGCACGCTCCTTCATGCGTGCGGCCATTTCGTCCCACGTCTCAAGATCGGTCCAGACTTGCGAAAGAAAGGCGATGCGCTTGGAATCCGGAAACCATTTCGGTGCGATCACGCCCGTCGGAACGTTCGTGACGCGTCGCGCCTCGCCGCCATCGACCGGAATGACATAAAGCTGCGGCTGCTCATCGTCGCCGCGCGTCGAGACGAACGCGATCAGTTGTCCGTCGGGGCTCCAGGCCGGCGAAGTGTCGCTCGCTTCACCGCTCGTGAGTTGGCGCGCGCGTCCGGGTTTCGTCGGCACGAGCCAAAGATCGGTGTTCGCCTTGTTCTCGTTGATGTCATAAGTCGTGACCGGTACGACTGCGAGACGCCCGTCCGGCGAGATCGCCGGATCCGCCAATCGTTTCAAGCGCCACATTGCATCGGCGCTGTAAGGTTGCGTCTGCGCATCGATACTCGTCGCTGCAAGCAGTAGCAGTGCTGCGAACGCACGTGCGCAGAGCGCCGCTTTGCTCGTTGGAGTCATGTTCCGTCCTCGAGTGCTGTAATCGAATTCAGTGCGCGTTCGTTTCGCGCTTGCGGAAGCTGAGAAGTGCATCCATTTCTGAAGGATGATCGGCACGTAAAATCTGCGCCTCAAATCGAACGGTTCTGCGCGTTCAGGATATGTCAGCTGCGCATCGTTGCGCGAGTGACGTCCTTGCTCCAGATCTGAGCGAGCATCCCGCAAGAGGTATTAAGTGATCCACGCCAAACATCGCAGTCGTTTACCGCTTCCGCAACCGGCCGTCATTCACGTGCGTCGCTCGTATGCCGAATCTCGCCTCGGCCAGATTCATCTCTGGACGGCCTATCCGTCCGGCGGCGGTTTCGATGAGCGTACGCCGCTCGTTTGTCTGCACCATAGCGGCGGTTCGGGCCGGTTGTTCTCGCCGATGCTAAAGGAGCTCGGCAGCGACCGCAGCATCTACGCGCCCGATCTTCCCGGCCACGGCAGCTCGGATGCGCCGAACGGCAAAGCCGGCGTTGCCGACTTTGCCGGCGCCATCGGCGATTTCTTGGATGGCCTCCGGCTGCGGCAGGTCGATGTCTTCGGGTATCAACTCGGCGCCGCGATTGCCGCGGAGCTCGCAATCTCACGCCCGCAGCAGATTCGTCGCGTGATGCTG
>JAAYXG010000066.1 GCA_012516015.1 Lysobacteraceae bacterium
GCGAGCTCTACATCACGAACAGCCACATCGTCGCAACCGGCACCGGTGTCGTCGTGCGAGACGGAACCGTGCACGTGTCGAACAGCACGATCGACGGTCGAGCCGGATCGTTCGATGCGGGCGACGAAGCGAAACTGTTCGCGCGTTCATCCACGTTCCGTGGGATCCCGCGCCGTTCCGAAAAAGCAGTCGTTCAGGATCAGGGCGGCAATCGCTGGCGTTAGCACGACGCGCATCGACGTCACGACACGGCGTTCGTCATTCGTCTGGCAAGGGTCCGAACGGCTGCGCATCCTTCAGGTCGAAAATTTCGACGCCCTTCGAGTGCTTGAACATCCGTTTGCCGAGATCGGGAAAGTCGGCGACATCGAGCGCGCGATTCTCCCCGCCCATCAAGTAGACGAGCTCCTCATCGAACGGATTGCGTAGATGATGCGCAACTCCAGGCGTCGGAAACGCCATGAAATCGCCGGCACCGACTTCGTACTCGACGTCATCGATGCGCGCCACTCCGCGGCCCGACAGGATGTAGATCCATTCTTCTTCGTTCCAATGCGCGTGATAGACGAACGATTCCTTGCCCGGCGCCATGCGCGCGAGGCTCACGCCGGTGCGCTGCAGCCCGGTCGCTCTGGCGAGCTGATAGCCGGTCAGCTCCGAGCGCGGATTCCACGGATGGGAGAATGTTTGCGATCGCGCCGCGATGTCCGCAGCTCGCAGAAGATAGAGATTGGGCCGATCTGACATGGCACGTTCCGGTTGAGGCGTTGGCGACTTGCCGTCGGCGGTTAGTATGATGCATTCGGAGGCATCGCGAGCGGCTCGCGTAAGCTCCGGTAGATTGCAGAACGTTCAAGAATCGGTCTCCTATTGGGGTGCAGCTTGACTCGAGAATCGGCGCCGAAAGCTCGGTCCCGCCAACCGCTTCCAGAATGAACACGCGGCGGCTCATCGGTCTTCTCGTACTCGCGGTGTTCGCGACCTGGATCGGGTTGCGCGGCTGCATGTCCGAGCCTCCGCCCCCGGTCGAGGCGCCGCAACCGGTACGCGAAGCGTTTCACGCCGCCAAACCGCTGCGGACCACGATCGAGATCGAACGCGCCGAAGAAGATGACGAAACCGACGCTCGTTGGCTCGAGCGCGAGCTTCGCTACTTGCTTCTTCGCGGACAGATGCGCCTCGCCTCCGCTGAGGCAACGGAGACATTCGCGCTGAGAATCGAAATTGGCGCGGATCGAGAGCATGCGCGGCTTCGACTCATCGCGCCCGACGAAGTCATCGAGCGCGAGCAAACGATTCCGATCGGCAAGACTCGACTCGAGAATGTGCAGGCGCTCGCAAGCACGCTGCCGTCCTTTCTTCATGCCTCGCACGCTTCTCAGGAATGGGCAGCGTTCCTCGGCACGAGCGACCCGCGCGCGTACGACACGTACTTGAGAAGCGCGGCCGAGCTGTTCGGCCCGAGCGCACAAGGTCTCACGCGGCCGGTCGTGTCGCGGGCGGGGGCACGGACCATCGAGCGCTTGGAGTCGCTCACGCGCGCACAGCCGAGGTTCGCGCGCGCATGGGCGGCGCTCGCGATCGCCTATCTCAGCATGGGCGGCGCCGATGTCACCTCGCTCAGCGAACTCGCCGAATCCGCCGCCGAGCGCGCGCGGCTCCTCGACGAAGGTCTCGCCGAAGTGTATGCCGCGCTCGGCGTCGTCGATCTTCGACGCAACGAATGGATCGCCGCTCAAGACCGGCTCGCCCGCGCGCTGTCGATGGATTCGGCCCTGGCGAGCGCGGCCGAAGGCCTCGCGTGCCTCTATGCGGATGCAGGCCACTTGAAGCGCAGCCTGCGGCTCGCCGAGCTTGCGGTGAAGCTGCAGCCGCGCAATGCGGGCGCGAACGAATGCCTCGCGTATGCATCGATCGGCACGGCATCGAAGGACGCTGCCGAAGATTTCGTACCCAATGCTTCCGTGGCGCGAGTTCAAGCGCTGGCGGCGTTTCTGCAGGGCGATACGCGCGCCGCCGGGCGCCTGTTGCGTCGAACGATGCCGCGTGCGGAATTCGAGATCTGGGCGAGCCCGACGTTGCAGGCCGCCGCGAACCGCCGCTTGATCCCCGATGCGCTCAGGGCGATCACGCAGGCTGCCAACGACGGCTATATAGACGCCGCCACCGAGATCCTCTGCGGCGCGGCGCTGAAGCAGCCCGAGTTCGTATTCAATCGGCTCGCCCGTCTCGCGCGCGAAGGATCGCACACGCCGCTGCGTGTACTGTGGCTTCCGAATGCGGAGTTTCTGCGCAAGCACCCGCGCTTCGAGACGACGATCAGTGCGGCCGGCCTCATGTCTTTCTGGCACGGTAGCGGCCCGCCCGACGTTTGCACGAGCGAGCCCGATGTATACGGCTGCAACGTGAGGATCGATTCAGCACGCGAATGACGCGCGTTCGCGTGCTTGCGTCATTACCTCATCACACCCTTATTTCATCGCCCCTATAATGATCGTTCACGCTGCGTGCAGTCCTGCACTGCAGTCGAGCTTCCTTCGTCGACGCTCGTTGAAAGTTCAGAGCGCGGGAGATGGTGGATGACGGCAGTCAACTCGGTCACGAGCCTCATCGTCGAAGACGACGTTGCGATACTCGCGGTGAATTCACCGCCGGTGAACGCGCTCTCGCATGCCGTACGCGAGGGCATCGTCCAAGGGATCGAGCGCGCGCTCGCAAATTCGCAGGTGCAAGCGATCGTGCTCATCTGCGAGGGCAAGACCTTCATAGCGGGCGCGGACATCAGCGAATTCGGTGCGCCGCTCAAGGCACCGAATCTCCTCGAGGTCGAGGCGGTCGTCGAGAACGCTTCGAAACCGGTCATCGCGGCCATTCATGGGACGGCCTTGGGCGGCGGCTTCGAGTTGGCGCTTTGTTGTCACTATCGCGTCGCCGTTCCGTCGGCCAAATGCGGCCTCCCCGAGGTCCATCTTGGCCTCTTGCCCGGCGCGGGCGGAACGCAGCGATTGCCGAGGCTGCTCGGCGTCGAACAAGCCGCAGAGATGATGCTGTCCGGCAAACACGTGCCCGCGACCGCGCTGCGCGAGGCGGGCGCGATCGACGAGATCGTTCCGGAAGGCGAGTTGCGCAAAGGCGCGATCGAGTTCGCGCGGCGGATCGTGCGCGAGCGCGCGCCGCTCAGGAAGGTTCGCGACCGCGACGACAAGCTGGCCTCCGCACGCGGCAATGCTGCGCTCTTCGCCGCGCTCAGACAGCAAGTAGAAAAGAAGGCGCGTGGCTTCCGAGCGCCCGAGTACATCATTCGAAGCCTGGAGGCGGCCGCGTCGCTTCCGTTCGACGAAGGCATGGAAGTCGAACGGCAGCTCTTCGGCGAGCTGCTACAGAGCCCCGAGTCGCTCGCGCAGCGTTACGTCTTCTTTGCAGAACGGCAGGTGTGGAAGATTCCGGACGTACCGGACAGCACGCCTACGCTGCCGATCGCGAAGGTCGGAATCGTCGGCGCCGGAACGATGGGCGGCGGCATTGCGATGAACTTCGCGAACATCGGTCTACCCGTGACGATCGTCGAGACGAAGCAAGAAGCTCTCGAACGCGGGCTCGGCGTGATACGCAAGAACTACGAGCGCTCGGCGCAGCGCGGACGCATCTCGACGCAGGACGTCGAGCAGCGCATGGGGCGTCTGAAGGGCACGCTCGAATACGAAGCGCTCGGCGATTGCGACCTGGTCATCGAGGCCGTGTACGAGAACATGGACGTGAAGAAGGACGTTTTCCGCAAGCTCGATGCGATCGCGAAGCAAGGCGCGATACTCGCGACCAACACATCGGCGCTCGACATCGACGAGATCGCAACCGTCACGACGCGCCCCGGATCCGTCATCGGCTTGCACTTCTTCTCGCCTGCCAACGTCATGCGCCTGCTCGAAGTCGTGCGCGCCGCGAAGACATCGAAGAGCGTGATCGCGACGTCGATGCAGCTCGCAAAGCGCATCGGCAAGGTCGCGGTGCTCGTCGGCGTGTGCCCCGGGTTCGTGGGCAATCGGATGCTGTTTGCGCGCCAAGCGCAAGCGAATGCAATGTTGCTCGAAGGGGCGATGCCGTGGGACATCGACAAGGCGATCTATGACTTCGGCCTACCGATGGGCCCGTTCGCGATGGCCGATCTCGCGGGACTCGATCTCGGTTGGAGCAAGGAGACCTCGACGAGCTCCACGATTCGCGAAGTGCTGTGCGAAATGGATCGGCGCGGTCAGAAGACGAACGCGGGCTTTTACGACTACGACGCGGAGCGCAAGCCTCGCCCCTCCCCTGTCACCGAGCAGGTGATCCGGGAGTTCGTGCAAAAGGCAGGGGTCAGTCCTCGACACATCAATAGGCAAGAAATTCTGGAGCGTTGCATCTATCCGATGATCAACGAGGGCGCGAAGATTCTGGAAGAACGCGTTGCCATTCGCGCATCCGACATCGACATCGTGTGGGTCAATGGCTACGGCTGGCCCGCCTATCGGGGCGGTCCGATGTACTACGCCGATACGATCGGCTTGAGAACCGTCGTGGACAAACTCGAGCAGCACGCGCCCAAGCTCGGGAAGGATTTCTCCGTATCGCCACTCCTGAAACAGCTCGCCGCCGAAGGTAGGAAGA
>JAAYXG010000067.1 GCA_012516015.1 Lysobacteraceae bacterium
ACGACGCGGCCGCCGTCCATGAACACCACGCGGTCGGCGAACTGGCGCGCGAAGGCCATTTCGTGCGTGACGAGCAGCATGCTCATCGAAGTCGTCTCGCCGAGCTCGCGCAATACGTCGAGCACTTCGCCCACCATCTCCGGGTCGAGCGCCGAGGTGACCTCGTCGAACAGCATGATGTCCGGCTGCATGGCGAGCGCACGCGCGATGGCGACGCGCTGCTTCTGCCCGCCCGAGAGTTGATCGGGCCACGAGTCCGCTTTGTCTTCGAGTCCGACTCGGCGCAAGAGCGTGAGCGCTTGATCGCGCGCCTCCGACGGCGCCTGCTTGTTCACGAGCCGCGGCGCGAGCGTGAGATTGTCGAGCACGGACAGGTGCGGAAATAAATGGAAGTGCTGAAACACCATGCCGAGGTGCGCACGCGCACGACGCGTCTGCGCGCGATCCGCCGGCGCGCCGTTCTCCCACAGCGACAACCCGTGAACGCGCACGGTGCCTTCTTGAATGTCCTCGAGCGTCATCGCAATGCGCAGCACCGTCGACTTGCCCGAGCCCGAGGGACCGATGAGCGCGACCTTCTCGCCGGCCGCGACCGAGAAATCGAAGTTCTCGAGCACGGTCGTCGCACCGTAGCGCTTCGTCACGCACTCGAACGTCAGTGCCGGTTCAGCGTGGGATGGCATAGCGAATCTCCAATCGTCGCACGGCGTAAGAGGCGATCAGGCTCACGACCAGGAACACGGCGCCCGTGATCGTGAGCGGTTCGAGGTAACGGAACGATTCGGCACCGATGAGCTTCGCCGTCTGCAGCATTTCCATCACGGTGATGGCAGCGAGCAGCGGCGTCTCCTTGAACATTGCGATGAGATAGTTGCCGAGCATCGGCAGCGTCGGCGGCACCGCTTGCGGCAGGATGATTCGCAGCCATGTCGACGACGCGGACAAGTTGAGCGCGCGCGCCGCCTCCCATTGCCCCGCAGGAATCGCTTCGATGCCCGCGCGATACACCTCCGCCGTATAGCAAGCGTAGTGCAAGCCGAGCGCGAGAATGCCGATCGTGAACGGCGACAGCGAGACGCCGTACTCCGGCAGGACGTAGTAGAGAAAATAGAGCTGAATCAGAAGCGGCGTCGAGCGCACGAACTCCACGATCCAATACGCCGTGCGCGCGACCGCGCGCACCGGCGCCATGCGCAGCGTCGCCCACGCCAATCCGAGCACGACGGCGAGCGCGAATCCCGCGACGGTCGCCTGGAGCGTCACGACGAAGGCTCGCAACATCTCCGGCAGGATGCTGAACGCGTATTCCCAGCTCCAGATCATGCGCGCTTCTCGCGGTGGCGCGTCGCGTTGCGCTCGAGACGCCGCATCCCCGTGAGCAGCGCTTGCGCAAGCAAGAAGTAGATCAACAAGGTCAGTGCGAAGAGCGGCACGGTCTGCAGCGTTGCGGCACGCTGCACCTGCGCCGCGAACGTGAGCTCGGACAACGTGATGAGCGACACGAGCGCCGTGTTCTTCATGAGCTCGATCAAGAGATTGCCGGCGGGCGGCAGCATCATCGGCAACGCCTGCGGCAGCACAATGCGAAACAGAATGCGCCGTTCGCCCAAGTTGAGCGCCCTGCCCGCCTCCCACTGCCCGCGCGGCACATTGTCGATCGCGCTGCGCACGACCTCCGCGCCGTAGGCGCCGCTGTTGAGGCCGAGCACGACGATGCCCGTCACGAGCGCGGGCAAGCTCACGCCGAAGAACGGCAGCGCGAAGTAGAACCAGAAGAGCTGCACCATCGCCGACGTGCCGCGAAAGAGCTCGACATACGTCGTCGCCGGCCAGCGCAGCCATGGCCGCCTCGAGCGGCGCCCGAGACCGGCGACGAGCGCCAGCACGAGCGCGAACGCGGCACCGCCGATCGTGAGCTGCAGCGTCACGCGCAAGCCTTCGATCAAAGGCGGTCCATGCATGCGCAGAAACTCGATCACGGCGCCTCTCCCTTGCACAGCTCGGCGGCTGTCACCTGTCCCGGCAACATGTCGCGCGTGAATCCGAACGGCTCGACCAATTCGGCGTGAACGGGCGTTCCGATCGTCGTGCTCAAGACCGCGTTGAATGCTTCTCGAAACGCTGCGTCTTGCTTGCGAAAGCCGAACGCGCCGTAGCCCTTCATGACTTCGCCGTCGATCACGAGATCCTCGAAAGGCATCGCGCGCTCGAGCGGCGCCGACGTCTTGCTCAGCAGATCGTTCACCGTCAACGCGGTTGCCGCATACGCGGACGCGCGTCCCGCCGCGACGCCGTCGACCGCCGCGGGCGCGCCGGGAAAGATGACGATCCGATCGTCCGGAATACCTATCGCGCGCGCGTACTGCAGCTGAATCGCCCCCGTGACGACGCCGAGCGTCGCGCCGGGCGTATCGCGCACATCTTCGTAGCTGTGCAGGTCGAGCGGATTGCCCGCCGGCACCATGAAGGCTTCGCCGATCGAGTAGGTCGGATTGGAGAAGAGAATCTCTCGGCAGCGCTGCGGCGTGATGTACATGCCCGCCGCGATCACATCGAAGCGCCCGGCTTTGAGCGCGGGGATCAGCGAGCCGAACTCGGTCAACACGCCTTGAATCTCCGGCACGCCCAGTTGCCGAAAGACGAGCCGCGCAAGCTCGGGCGCTTCGCCGGTCAAACGGCCCGTCTTCGTATCGACATACGCATACGGCGCTTCGTTCGCGAAGCCGACGCGGACGATGCCGGCCGCACGAATCCGCTGCAAGGTGTCGCCCTCGCCGGCGCGACCGCTGTCCAGCTCGCCGGGCCGCGGCCACAGCCACACCCCGAGCAGGACGGCTGCGGCCAAGGCGACCGTTCGAGCGAGCAGTTGGCGGGCGCTAGGGCGAGGCACGATTCACCCGCGTTTGTTCTTATTGGGTACTTATATATATGTAACCCGCCGGATGCTCAGACGAAGGAACCCCCGACAGGCTGAATGGGCTTGAACGACTTGCGCGTCGCGATGAACTCGGGGCGCGGCGGCTTGCCGCCGAACGGGGTGACGACCCGATTCGTGACGCTGTTGTAGACCAGGAAGACGTTCGAGCGCGGCAGCGGCGAGATGTTGCTGTTCGATCCGTGCATCGAGTTGCAGTCGAACAGGACGACCTTCCCCGCCGATCCCTTCGTCGTTGCGATGCCGCCTTCCTCGAACAGCGACTGCAAGCTCTCGGGGTCCGGCACGCCGTACTCCTGCCGGCGCAGCGACTGCTTGTAGTGATCGTCCGGGGTCGCGCCGACGCACCGAACGTAGCGCCGATGCGAGCCGGGGATGATCATGAGCGGTCCGTTGTACTCGGTGTTCTGCGTCAACGAGATCGACATGCTGAGCGCACGCATGCGCGGCATGCCGTCTTCCACGTGCCACGTCTCGAAGTCCGAGTGCCAGTAGAACTCCTTCCCGAAGAATCCCGGCTTGTAGTTGAGACGCGATTGATGGATGTAGACCTCGTCGCCGAGGAGGTAGCGAGCGATCCCGGCGAGACGCTCGTCGGCCGCGAGGCGCGCGAACAGCAGGCTCTGCGCGTGGATCGCGAAGATCGAGCGCAGCTCCTCGCTGTCCGGCTCGAGAATCAGCGTGTCGCGATTGATCCCGACAGGCGCCTCGCGCAACCGATCGAGCTCGGCAACGAGCGTGTTGATCTCTGCCGCACTGAACAGGCCATCGAGCTCGAGAAAGCCGTCGCGGTCGTACTGCCGCACCTGCTCGCGCGTGAGCGGGCCCTTCTTGCCCGCCGGCGCGTACACGACGGGATCGACGCGATCGGCGATGTGCGGGGTGTTGTAAACGCGAGATACGTAAGGATCGTGCTCCTTCCGTCCAAGAACTGCAGACATAGTCAGGCCTCCACCGCTTCGGCTTCGAGCGGATACGCACCGCTCTCGTCATGCACTTCCCGCCCGTGCAGCGCGGGATTGAACACGCACGCGACCGTGAGCTCGGTCTCCGCGTGCAGGACGTGCTCGTCGTGCTTGTCGAGGATATAGATCGTGCCGGGCTCGACGCGATAACGCTTACCGGTCGCGCAATCTTCGACCTCGCCGGTGCCGCTGATGCAGTACACCGATTCGAAATGATTGCGATAGCACATCGGCGTCGAAGTGCCGGCATACATCGTCGTGATGTGAAAGGAGAACCCGACGTTGTCGTTCTTCAACAGCAGTCGCGTGCTCTCCCAGGTCTTGCTCACGACGCGTCGCGAGGTCTTTCGTGCTTCTTCCAACGTTCGAACGATCATGCAATGAAACTCCTAATGGCCTAGACCGCTGCGCGCGGCAGGGGTTGGCGGCGGCTCAGCACCGCGGCGACGCTTTGGGCGAGTATCGTGAGGCCGCTCTCGAGCTCCTCATCGGTGATCGTGAGCGGACACAAACATTTCAGGACTTCGTCGTTCGGGCCGCCGGTCTCGATGATCATGCCGCGTCGAAAGGCTTCGCTGCTCACGGCCGAGGCTTGCTCGGGATCGGCGAATGCGAGACCTTGCATGAGCCCGCGCCCCTTCACGTGCAGGCTGTGCGGTGCCGTTGCGGCAATCTGCGTCAGGCGATTCGTTACATAGGCGCCCTTGCGACGCACCTCCGCCCCGAACGTATCGTCGGACCAGAAATGCTCGAGCGCCGCGGCGGCCGTGACGAACGCATGGTTGTTGCCGCGGAACGTGCCGTTGTGCTCGCCCGGCTTCCACACGTCGAGCTCGCGGCGAAAGAGCGTGAGCGCGAACGGCAATCCGAGGCCGCTCAACGATTTCGAGAGCGTGACGATGTCGGGCGTGAGCCCCGCTTGCTCGAAGCTGAAGAAGGTGCCCGTGCGGCCGCATCCCGCCTGAATGTCATCGACGATCAGCAGGATCTCGTGCTTGCGGCAGAGCGCTTGAAGGTGGCGCAGCCATGCGACGCTCGCCGTGTTGAGACCGCCTTCGCCTTGCACCGTTTCGACGATCACCGCCGCGGGATGATCGATGCCGCTGCTCGAGTCGGTCAGCGTCTTCTCGAGATATTCGAGCGTATCGACGCCCTCGCCGAGATATCCGTCGTACGGCATTCGAATGACGCCGTTCAAGTCCTGACCCGCGGCGCCGCGATGATGCGAGTTGCCGGTCATGGCCAAGGCGCCCAATGTGACGCCGTGAAACCCGTTCGTGAACGCGACGATGCTGCGCCGGCCGGTGTACTTGCGCGCGAGCTTGAGCGCCGCTTCAACGGCGTTCGCGCCCGTCGGTCCCGTGAACTGCACGACGTAAGGGAGATTGCGCGGCTCGAGAATCAGTTTCTCTAGCTTCTCGAGAAATTCCGCCTTCGCGGTCGTATGCAGATCCAAGCTGTGAGCGACGCCGCCATCGTTGATGTAGCGCACGAGCGCCTCGCGGAGCAGCTTGTGATTGTGGCCGTAGTTCAGACTGCCTGCGCCGCACAGAAAATCGAGATAGCCCTTCCCCTGATCGTCGTACAGATAGGAGCCTTCCGCGCGCGAGAAGAGCGACGGGAAATTGCGCGCGTAGCTGCGCACTTTCGATTCGTGCTTACTGAAGACGGTCTTGCCGGATTTGAGCGGCCGCAAGTCGGGTGGATTCATGTTATGGGTCTCCTTGATCAGTTCGCCGCGCCGCGCGGTGTGAAAGGTCCGATCGTCACGAGAATTTCCGATTCGTGGACCCCGTCGAGATGCGCGTTGCGGTCGAACAGAAGTCGATCCTCGATGGGACAGGCGAGAGATCGAGCTAGCGAGCGAAAGAGCGCCCAAGAAGCGCCGTTCGACTCGGTGATCGTTGTTTGGATGTGATCTACGCCGGCGCACGCAGGCCGTTCGAGCAGATCGAACAGCATCGCGCGTGCGAGTCCCTGCCCGCGCTCGGAGGCCGCGATCGCGACCTGCCAAATGAACAGGACGTTCGGGCGGTTCGGCAGCAGATACCCTGAGACGAAGCCCGCGGGCGAAGGCGCTGCGTCAGTGCGCTCGGCCAACACGCAAGTGTCGGCAAAATGGGTGCACTGGAGCAGGTTCAGATAAAGTGAGTTGGTGTCGAGCGGCGCGCACGCCGCGATGAGTGCGTGTACCGATTTTCCGTCCGCCGCCCGGGGACGGCGTAGAGAGTAGCGCTCCGACGCGTCCCGCCCGAGCGCACTAGTTGCGGTTGAGGGCATCAAAATTACTTAGATGATCTAATTAACTGGCCGTGTATGATTAGCGACAAGGGCCGTATGGTCAACGCTTTTATCTTGGTATTCTAGCAATATCAAAGACTTGTATGTCTTTCAGGCCAGCTCTGATTAATTAGATCAGCTAATGGTTTATTCTGCGTGTAAGTCTCGTGAAACACTCGATCGAAGAACAGGTTCTCATCGAACTGCGGCGCATCCTCCGCGCCACGCAATTGGGCGCGCGTACGCTGGCGCGTGAAAGCGGGATGACGACGTCGCAGCTCGTCGTGCTTCAGATCCTGAACTCGCAAGGCGAGATGACAGCGCGGCAGATCGCCGAATCGATGCACCTGACGCAGGCGACCGTCACGACCCTCCTCGATCGCCTGCAGGATCGCGGGTGGATCACGCGCAGACGCGGCGAACAGGATCGTCGACGCGTATACGTTCAGTTGAGCGACGAAGGCCGGCGGCAACTCGAACGAACGCCGGAATCGCTACAAGAGCGGTTCCTCGGACAGTTCACGGGGCTTCAGGCGTGGGAGCAATCGATGATCCTGGCGGCGCTGCAACGAGTCGCGCACTTGCTGGACGGCGCATCGATCGACGCCTCGCCGGTGCTCGATGTGGGCCGCATCGATCGGCCCGCGGATGAGGCGAACGAAGGAATGTAGGTCGGAATTCATTCCGACAGTCAATCCGCGCAATGCGCTCTTGGTCGGAATGAATTCCGACCTACACGCTGTCCGCGCGCTCCTCCGCCACCGCGGCATCGTGTGCGACTTGCGCCATCATCTGACCTGACACGGCTTGCGGCTGTACGTTGATGAACGGGAGCTTGAGCGGACCGGGCACCGCGCCGCGTTGGATCTTTCTCCAAACCGCATACAACACCAGGCTGCCGAGCATGACGGCGAGGCTGAAAAAATAGGCGGGCGGACCGAACTGCTTCATCGTCCACGACACGATCAAGGGACCGACGATCGAGCCGAGACCGTTCAACGTGACGATCGATGAGCTTGCGGAAACGATCTGGTCCGCCGTGAGATGATCGTTGATATGGGAGGCCGCGAGCGAATACAAACTGAGCGCGATGCCGCCGAAGGCCGCCGCAAGGGCGAACAAAGTCAGTTTCGATATCGTGCCGATCATCCCACCCGCGACCGCCGCGACCAATGCGATCAGGCAAACGGCAATCAGCACCGTGCGTCGGTCGGTCCGATCCGACCAGCGGCCGATCGGAAGCTGTGTGATGACCGCCGCGAGAATGCTGACGCCCATGAACGTCGCGATGTCACTCGCGCGCAAACCGATCAAACGCGCATAGACCGGGCCCATGGAAAAGAGCGAGCTGCTGACGACGCCCGCGACGATGACGGCCACGACGCCCATCGGCGAAAGTCGATAGAGCTCGCGATAGCGAATCTTGGCGGGAACCTCGATCTCGGGCGCGCGCTGCACGCTGAGCGACATCGGCACGACCGCAAGCGAGATCAGGACCGAGATCAACACAAACAGCATCGGTCCGCGCGGATCGGCCGCCATGAGCAAGTACTGCCCGCCGCCCAAACCGCCGTACAGTGTCAACATGTAGAGCGCGAACAGCGTTCCGCGAGTCTGGTTCGTCGCGCGTCCGTTCAACCAGCTTTCCGCGACGACATAGATGCCCGCGAAGCAGACGCCGGAGGCGAAACGCAGGAATCCCCACCAGACGGGCGTCACGAATACCGCTTGCAGCAAAATCGCAACCGAAGAGACGGCCGTCAATGCAGCGAACACTCGAATGTGCCCCACACGCTGCATCATGAGCGGCGTCCAGGCCGAACCGCCGATGTAGCCGACGTAGTAGCACGACATGACGACGCCGGTGACGAAGGGCGGAAACCCTTCGATCGTCGCGCGCAATCCAATCAACGTTCCCTGCAACCCCGCGCCGAGCATGAGCATGCCCATGCCCAGCAGCAGCGGCCAAGTCGAGAACACCTGTCGAGCCGGGAATGCCATGCCGGCAGTCTACAGAAGGACGTCGATCGATTTGCTTACCGACGCGTGGTCACACGTCGCGTTGCGGAGCACACGAGCGGGATGTCAGAGGAACGCGTTTGTTACTCTTACAAATTCGTCGCGCACACTACTCTGGCTGTCGACTGTCAGCCTTGCCGAAGCGCCGTCATCCCTGCGCGGGCGCGGGAACGATCACGTACACAACGATGCCGCGAAGAAATCGCGAAAGACTCGAATTCACCGTCATCCCGACGTAGGGCGGGATCCAGACGAAGAAAGCGCACGCCACTGCGCGCATAGGCCTGCGACGCTCAACATTCTTCGTCGTCCCGGCGCTAGGCCGGG
>JAAYXG010000589.1 GCA_012516015.1 Lysobacteraceae bacterium
ACGATCACGATTCGCAACGAGGGCAAGATTCCGGCCCGCTTGCTCACACGCCATTGGGTGATCACGGATGCAAACGGCAAAGTGAAGGAAGTGCGCGGCGAAGGCGTCGTCGGCGAACAGCCCTACCTGCTGCCCGGCCAAGGATTCAGGTATTCGAGCGGCGCCGTGCTCGAAACGCCGGTCGGCGCGATGCAGGGCAGTTATCAGATGCTCGGTGACGATGGCGCGCAGTTCGATGCGCACATCGCTCCGTTCACTCTCGCGATCCCTGGCCTGCTCCACTGAGCCGCGATCTTCTCTTCGCGCCGAGCTTCTGGCGTTCGACATGGCCACTTACGCGATCGGCGACGTTCAAGGCTGCGATGACGAGCTCGCGACGCTCCTCGATACGCTGAAGTTCGATCCGAGCGTCGATAGGCTGTGGCTCGTCGGCGATCTCGTGAATCGCGGACCCAAATCGGCCGCAGTGATCCGCCGCATCATGGCCTTGGGCGACGCTGCCGTGGTCGTGCTCGGCAATCATGACCTGCATCTACTCGCCACCGCCTACGCAGGCGCCGAGCGCAAAGCGCAAGATACGATCGACGATGTGCTCGGCGCGGCGGATCGAGACGAGTTGCTCGCGTGGCTGCGCACGCGCCCCATGCTGCATCACGACGAGCGCCTGGGCTACACGATGCTGCATGCGGGGCTGCCGCCGCAGTGGGATTTGGCCCTCGCGAGCCGATGCGCCCGCGAGCTGGAGACCGCGCTTCGCGATGATGCGTCGTGCGCCGAGCTCTTTCGTCACATGTACGGCAATCAGCCGAGCCGCTGGTCCGATTCGCTGACCGGCTTCGATCGTCTGCGCTTCATCACGAATTGCCTCACGCGTCTGCGCTTCTGCCGCGCGGACGGCACGCTCGAGCTCAAGTACAAGGGCACGATCGCACAGGCGCCCAAGGACGTACTTCCGTGGTTTCGTGTACCCAACCGCCGCTCCGCGGGCATACGCATCGTCTGCGGCCATTGGTCCGCGCTCGGCTATCACCTCGAGGGAGGCGTGCTCTCGATCGATACGGGGTGCGTGTGGGGCCAGCGCTTGTGCGCGGTGCGGCTCGACGCCGATACACCTTCCCCTGTCTTCGTGCCCTGCTCTTCGTCAGGCCTTCGGATCGAATAGCACGCGAAGAAAGGCTGGCTCTCGCAGAGAGACGCGGAGATAGGAGAAGAATTCAGATCTTTCTCGATTTCTCCGCGTCTCTGCGAGAGCCTTTCTTCCGGAACCACGGCACCCGGCTCCTGACAGTCATCGTGCGCGGATTTCAGTCCGTCTTCTTGGTGTCACGCTGCTTGCCGACGTCATCGGGCTTCGGCACCTCGATGAGCGCTTCCACCACAATGCTTGGGCGAGTCAACGTTCCGGGGTTCGGCGGACATGGCGTGTTGTCCTTTATGACGCGCACCGCCAACTTCGGCAAAATCCTGCGACGCACTTGCTCGAGCAACTCGCAGTCTCCGCTGCCCAAGCTCGAGGTGGCGCGCCCTTGACCGATGGTCACCTGCTTCCACTGTGCAGGGAACTGCTCGGCGAGATCGACCGCCTTCGCGCGCTCGCCCGAGATTCGCGCGACCAGCTCGCGCTTGCTTGCGTCCTTCTTGACCTCGGCGATCGCTTCGGGCGTTGCCTCGACGGGCGAGATCAGCCGAATTTCGGCACGCGGCGCCCGAACGGGACCGCGACCGCAGTCCACTTCGCGCACGCGAACCTCGGCGTGTGCGCCCACGAGGCGCAGAATCTGCTCGAGCTTCGCCTCGAGACTCTCGCACGAGTAGAACGTCGTGAAGCTTTGATAGTAAAACGTGAACTCCTGCGGCTTCCAAATTGCCTGCACCGGCTCCGGCTCCTTGTCCTGCGCGAGCGCGTGCGAGGTCGAGCCGAGCACTGCGAGTGCGGCCGCCGCGAACACTGTCCGTAACCTCATACTCTTACCCCTTGGCCTCGCTTGCCTACCGAGCGCATTCTCGGGGCAATCGTTCCGAATACAAGTCGCAACCGCCGCAAAGCATAGCGCGGTGCGGCTCCGGCTATACTTCCCTCGAGGAGACCTGCACATGAGCGCTCTAACGCCCTTCAATTTCCGCGCCTGGATCGACGAGCATCGCGAGCTCCTGAAACCGCCGGTGTGCAACAAGCAGATCTTTCCTCACTCGGAGTTCATCATCATGGTCGTCGGCGGACCGAACAATCGCAGCGACTATCACGATGATCCGGGCGAGGAGTTCTTCTATCAGATCGAAGGCGACATGGTGTTGCGCACGATGCAAGACGGTGCTCGCGTGGATATTCCGATCCGGGAAGGCGAGATCTTCTTGCTTCCGGCGCGCGTGCCGCACTCGCCCCAGCGATTCGCGAATACCGTAGGGCTCGTCATCGAACGGAAGCGCCGTCCCGACGAGCAAGATGGTTTTCTCTGGTATTGCGAGCACTGCCAATACCCGCTCTACGCGGAGTATCTGCACGTCACCGATATCGAGAAGCAACTCCCGCCGATCTTCGATCGGTTCTACGACTCGCCTAAGCATCGTGTCTGCCAAGCGTGCGGCGCGGTCGCACATCGCACCAAATGACCGTCCGAACGCCGGCGCTCACTCTCGAGCTCGACGGGCGGATTTGGCGCGTCGGCTCGGAGCAGTACGATCTCTCGATTCCGCTTGCCTTCGACGAGCCTCAACCCACCTTCTTCGGCGCGACTCGCGCCCATGAGGATGTGGTACGTGCCGGCGCGTTCGTCGGCGACGTCCGCGAAGGAGGCAGTTGCAACTGCTCGACCTACACGTTGACGCCCCACTGCAACGGCACGCATACCGAGTGCGTCGGGCACGTGACGCGAGATCGCATGAGTGTGCGCGATGCCTGTACGGCCGCGCTGCACGTGGCGCTGCTCGTCTCCGTCGCGCCTGTGGCGGCTCGGGAGACCGACGAGAGCAGCGATCCCGAACCGGCTCCGAGCGACATGCTCGTCACGCGGGCGGCGCTTCAAGCCGCCACGAACGCTCTGGCGTTTCCGAGCTTCAATGCGCTCGTCGTTCGAACGATCCCCAACGTCGAAACGAAGTGCACGCGCGACTACGATCGGCAACCCGCAGCCTTCTTCTCGGCCGAGGCGATACGTTGGATGGTGGCCCGCGGCGTCGAACATCTCGTCACCGACCTTCCGTCGTTGGATCGCGCAAACGATCGAGGGCGCCTCACCGCGCACCGCCTTTTCTGGAATCTGCCTCCCGGCGCACAGACGCCCACCGACGACACGCGCAAGAATGCGACCGTCACCGAGCTCGCGTTCGTACCGGACACCGTTCGCGACGGCGCCTATCTACTCAACGTGCAGGTCGCGCCGTTTGCTGCCGATGCGGCGCCCAGCCGCCCAATTTTGCTTTCGTTGCAAGTCGTATGACGATTTCCTTCGATCGCGCGTACGCGGAGCAGCAGGATCGCGAAGATCCGCTCGCGGAGCTGCGTGCGGAATTCGACATCCCCTGTCGCAAGAACGGCTCGCCGGTCGTCTATCTCTGCGGTCATTCGCTCGGGCTGCAGCCCAAAGCGGCCAGACGGATCTTGAACGAAGAGCTCGACGCGTGGTCCGAGCTCGCCGTCGACGCCCATTTCGACTCGAAGCGCCCGTGGGTTTCTTATCACGAACAGTTGACCCCTTCGCTCGCACGTTTGGCAGGCGCACGACCGAGCGAGGTCGTCGCGATGAACTCGCTGACGGTCAATCTGCACCTCATGCTCGTGAGCTTTTACCGACCGGCTGGCGCGCGCCGTAAGATTTTGATCGAACGGCGCGCATTCTCGTCGGATCGCTACGCAGTGCGGTCTCATGTGGCCCAAAGAGGAATCGACCCGGCTGCGGCGGTGATCGAAATCGAGCCGCCGCGTGCGGAGGGCACGTTCCATACGGACGACATTTGCGAGCTGATCGCCCGTGACGCGAAGGAGATCGCGCTCGTGCTGTTGCCGGGCGTGCAGTATCTGACGGGCCAATGCTTCGACATGGAGCGCATCGCCGCGACGGCGCGCAAACATGCATGCGTCGTCGGGTTCGATTTGGCTCACGCAATCGGCAACATACCGCTGCACCTGCACGATTGGGACGTCGATTTTGCCGTATGGTGCGGCTACAAGTACTTGAATGGCGGCCCCGGCGCGATCGGCGGATGCTTCGTACACGAGCGGCACGCCAGGGCCTTCCACCTGCCCCGCTTCGCGGGCTGGTGGGGCCACGACAAACGCAGTCGTTTTTCCATGCCTGACGAGTTCGTGCCGCTCGCCGGCGCAGAAGGCTGGCAGATCTCGAATCCCGCTGTCTTCGCCGCAGCGCCGCTGTTGGCCTCGTTCGAGTTGTTCGATCGAACGGGAATCGACGCGCTGCGCGCCAAGTCGATCCGACTGACCGGGTACCTCGAGTTGCTGCTACGCGCCTGGCTCGAGGAAAGCGTCGAGATCGTCACGCCATCTGCGATCGAGGCGCGCGGCTGTCAGTTGTCGCTGCGACTGAAGAAATCCCGCGACGAGGCTCGCGCGATTCACGAGCGCCTGAGTCGATTGGGATACATCTGCGACTGGCGCGACCCCGACATCATTCGTGTCGCACCCGTCCCGCTCTACAACGGCTTCGTCGATGTCTGGTCGTTCGCGGACGCACTGAAGCGTCTTTGCACGGCAGCCTGAGCGCGCCATGAGAACATCAACGCACACAACCGCCGACGTACAAATCATCGGCGCCGGACTCGCGGGCAGCCTGCTCGCGACCTTGCTCGCACGGCGCGGCGAGCGCGTAGAGGTGTACGAGCGTTTGCCCGATATGCGACGCACGCGGATTCCCGCGGGGCGTTCGATCAATCTCGCGCTCGCGGCACGGGGCATCCGAGCTTTGGAGCTCGCGGGGGTCATGCCGGATGTGATGCCGCTTCTGATTCCGATGCCTGGGCGCCTGCTCCACGCACGCGACGGCGAACTGACATTCATGCCCTACGGCCAGCGTGAGCACGAAGTCATTTATTCGGTTTCGCGGCCGGGGCTCAATCGCGTGCTGCTCGATGCAGCCGAGAGCGCAGGGGCCACGATCCACTTCCGTCACGCGCTCGCGGACGTCGACTTCGAGAGCCGAACACTGTCGTTCGCTCAAGAAGAGCATGGCGTTGCTCGCGAGGTTCCCATGCGCATCGTGATCGGCGCGGACGGCGCGGGCTCGGTCTTGCGACGCAAGGCGGTCGCACAGCTCGGGATTCGCTGTTCGGAGGAGCTGCTGCCGCACGCGTACAAGGAGCTCACGCTGCCCGCGCGGCAAGATGGCCGCCACCGAATCGAGAAGAACGCACTGCACATCTGGCCACGAGGCGGCTTCATGCTGATCGCATTGCCCAATCTGGACGGCAGCTTTACCGTCACGCTGTTCTTGGCAACGAAAGGCGAGCCGTCGTTCGAGTCGCTCAACGACGCCGCGGCCGTGCGGGCATTTTTCGCGGCCCAATTCGCCGATGCCGGCGACTTGATGCCTCAGTTGACCGAACAGTTCGCGGCTCACCCCGTCGGAGTCATGGGCACGGTTCGCTGCGAGAAGTATTGTCCCGCGGGCGACGTTCTCCTGATCGGCGATGCGGCTCATGCAATGACGCCCTTCCACGGTCAAGGCATGAACGCGGCGTTCGAGGACTGCCGGGTCTTGAGCGAGGTGCTGAACGAGGTATCGAGCTGGCGCGAGGCGTTCGAGCGCTTCGAGGCTCTTCGTAAGCCGAACGGCGAGGCCATCGCGGACATGGCGCTCGAGAACTACGTAGAGATGCGCGATACCGTGCAGCACCCGAAGTTCATGCTGCAAAAGGCGCTATCCCTGGAGCTCGAACGACGTTTCCCCGAGCAGTTCGTACCGCGCTATTCGATGGTGATGTTCCACGACGAGATTCCTTATCGCCTCGCCTATGAGCGCGGGCGCATACAAGAGGCCATCCTGAACGAGCTGACTGAAAACGTCGAATCCCTCGCGGACGTCGATTTCGGCCGCGCAGAACATCTCATCCGCTCTCGGCTCCCTCCCATTCCGGAGGTCGTCGCGGACAGAAGCTAGAGCATGCTCGAAACGGCATGGCCGAAGCACGGTCGACGACGCTCCGTTTCCGCGCACCGTCGGATGATCGAACTGTTGCGCCGTGCCGTGCCATAGACTGTCCATTCACATGCCCGCGCAGAGCCGATACAAGTCTTCGCAGAAGTCCTCTCTGTGAAGCTGCCATGCCCTCGCTCAATTTCCGCATCGTCAATGTCTTCACCCGGAACGGGGACCCGCTGTCGGGCAATCCGTTGTGCGTGTTCGAAGACGGCGACGGCTTGGATACGGCGACGATGCAGCGCCTCGCGCGACAGTTCAATCTGTCCGAGACGACCTTTCTGTTGCCCTCCTCGTGCGCCAACGCGCGCGTGCGCATCTTCACGCCCGGCTACGAGATGCCGTTCGCCGGCCATCCGACTTTGGGTTCGGCCTTCGTTTGTCGAGCGCTCGGTCGCTGTACGAACGAAGCGACGCTCGAGATGCAGGCCGGCGTCATTTCGGTGCAGGCACGAGAAGAGCGTTGGACGCTGCAGGCGACTCCGGCAACGGCGCGCCCGTGCGATACGCCCGTGGCAGCGCTCGCCGACATACTAGGCATTCGGCCGGAGGACATCGGCGCGTCTCCCCTGTGGGTGAAAGCCGGCAAGGAGCAGCTCATCATCCCGCTCACCTCGGAAGCCGCCGTGCGCCGCGTGAAGCCCGATGCCGCCAAATTCGCAGCCGTTAGCAGCGAGGACGGACACAGCATGGCTTATGTCTTCGCGCAGTATGCGCCGCAGAAGCTGATCAGCCGGTTCTTCTTTCCTCAGGGTAGCGCGATCCTCGAAGACCCGGCGACCGGCTCGGCCACTGCAAATCTCGGCGGGTGGATGATCGCCTCCGAACGCACGCTGCCGCAGCGTTTCGAGATCTCCCAAGGTGAATACGCAGATCGTCCATCGACTCTCTTCTTGGAAGTCGATGCACGACAGCGGATCTTCGTCAGCGGCGACGTCATCGAGCTCGGGCGCGGCACGATCGAGCTCTGACGACCGTACTCCCGCGGAAAACACGAACCGACAACGCCACGCGGAGCTCGTCGTCGTTCGCGCGCCTCAGCGCGCATGCGGTATCTCCTGATTCAAACCGCGCGGAACCATCCCAAGGTGTCGCTCATCTATGTTCATAGCGACCCTGCCGGTGAAACGTAATGAGCCGACGCGCCGATTCGATGGGCGACTCATCCTGCTACGACGAGATGCCGCTCTCGCTCCTGTTGTTTCGCTACCTGTGGCCCTTCTGGCTGTTCAAAGACGCGACGCGCGGCGACCGCATGACGCGGGCAGCCGCGTACCGGCACAACCGTAGCATGCGCATCTACCTGCCGGGTTACATGGTGAGGTGGGTATTCGGGAGCGCGTTCGCCTTCGCGCTCGTACAAGCCTTCAGTAAGGGGGCTTCCGAGGCGGCATCGTGGGACGTCTTCACGCTCCTATCCGTCATGAGCGCCATCGCGTTCGTGTGCAGCTTGTGCGTGCTGCTTCTGACCGGATATATCTATCTCTACCTCGAGCGCCACGACCGGTAGCCGCAACGCCGCTGACTCGCGAAAGCCACCGCAAAGCGGCAAAGCCGAACGCAAGAGCATCCTCTTCTGCGCCGTCTGGAGTGCCGCTAGCTCATTGCACGGTTTCTTCCGGCGCGCTTCGCTTCGTATAACTTCTCATCCGCACGCTTGTACAGGTCTTCCGGCGCCATCCCTTTCTCGAGCGCACCGACGCCGACGGAAATGGTCACTTCGATCGTATTCTCATCCGCGACGAAGGGATGCGCAGCGACGAGCGAACGCAGATCTTCCGCAATGTGCAGGGCGCTGGAAAGAGTAGTCTCGGGCAGGATCGCACAGAACTCTTCTCCGCCGTATCTGCCGAGCTTATCGTTCGGGCGCAGCCGCTTCTGCAGCAAGGAGGCGAGCGCGC